>JAQULY010000431.1 GCA_028718445.1 Kiritimatiellia bacterium | reverse complement strand
CGCCGCCGCCCAGAGCATGGCCGTGTGCCGGATCGTAGCATGGGAGCGGTGCGGCGGTTGCCACCTGATCGTGGTACAGGGCATCGAACCCGTGGCCGGCCACCGACTGCGCCATCGCGACCATGCGCTGCCGCCAGGCTGCCGCCGCCGGACACATGACAGCATATTTCGCGGCGTCCGTTGGCCCGTAGCTTTCGTAACTCAAGGCGCCGTCCGGGCTCTTGACGGCGCAGGCTCGGCCTACCGTGGGGAAGGACGGCTCAACAATTCCCCAGAGACGGGAATCAATGTAGGCCTTGACGAAAATGCCTTGGGCCTGCAGTTGCTTGATGGAGTCTTCCACCCCGGGCCGCGCGTGAAAATTAGGCCACGCTTCGGCGGCGTCATTCCAGCACGACCAATGTATGCCATACGGCAGCCCCAGGTAATCGCGGATCGCCTTCAACTCAGCCACCATCTGCTCGTCGCCTTGCGGTTGCGGACCGCCTGTCAGACAGTTCAGCCATAGACAGTTCTCACGGAACCAGGCGGGTGTGTCCAGGCGCGGCACATGCGGGGGCCACCAATGCGCTTCCCGTGCGAGCCAGCGCTTGTAGATCTGCCCGGCGTCGAACCAGTCGCCCGCGAACACTTCCACCACCGCCCTCCCGGCGCACTCGAAACCGTTTCCGCCCTGCCGGCCGAGGGGAAGTCCGGCGAGGGACCGCCAGGCCGCTTGAAGCGACTCTCGCTTTCCGGTCACCGTGAAGGACTTGGTGCGCGCCAGCGGATCCTCAAATCCGAAGTAGACGCCAGCCCGCTCGTCGTAGTAAGCGCCAAAGGGTAACGTCGCCGCCCCCGAGGGATAGACTCCTTCCTGGCTGACCGGCGAACGGGTGCCGGCTGGATGGTTGACCAGCAGGCCGGAAAAGCGCGGATACACGAGTGTGTCGGTCCCCTGTGTCATCTTGGCGAATCCGAACACCGGGAAGATCACGTCGCGGATGACCATATTCGACGACAGGCTCTCGACCCGGAAATCCATTTCCAGCCTGCGCCCGGCGATACCGAGCCGTGAGCGGGCCGTGAAGGCGATGGGCTGAGCGCCTGCCGGGTGCGTCCACTCGATATCGGCTACCGTCCCCGACTTCAGCATAGACAGGCGCACCAGCTTCCCGGTAACGTCAGCATCACCGCTCTCGACCCGCGAAATCACGCCGCTGACGGGAAGGTACTCGATGGCCCACTGCATGGGGGTGCCGGAGAAGATCTCCAACCCCGTGGCCCGGTTCTGTGCGCCGATAAGGGGGCAGGGCAGATGCCGATCCTGCACCAGCATGACCCTGAGCATCGCCGTTTCCACGATCCGGAACGACGTGGCCCGGCGATTCCATCGCTCGACGAAATCCGCCTCATCCTTCGTGTCGGCGACCAAAGCGCGGACCTCGGCGCAGGTGGTCGCCACCACCTGGGTGGCCAGCCCCAGTTCACCTGCCCGGCGCAGGCAGACGGTTGCCCATTGGCCGGCTTCGGTGGACGCTGACCGGCGGAGCGCCTCAATCTCCCGGACCAGGCCGGGGGCAAGACGATGAACCCCCTTGCGCGCCGCCTGCACCAGCGACGAAGCGTCCGCCAATGCTTCCACTTCCCCTTCCGTCAGCGCGCGGTCGAACATTGAGACTTCGGCCACATCGCCATGGAAGAACCACGGGCCACCCCAGCCTTTGCCGATATCCATCGGGGTTCCACTCGATTGGGGATCGGACCCAAGATACTCCTGCATGGCGACGAGTTCGCCATTCACATACAAACGCGGCCGATAGCCGGTCTTGCCTTGCGCGGGATCATCCACGCGCTCCAAGACCGCCGCCAGGTGCAACCAGACATGCGCGTCGACCTTCCCTCCCACTACGGGGGCGTTCCATCCCGCATGATCATGGAAATTGAGGTAGAGTTGACCTTGCTGCCGCCCCAGCAGAAACTCGTCAGGTTTGAACAACACCGTGTCATGAGCATCGGCTTCGGCGCTTGTCGCGCCGCCATCGGCGAAGCGGACCACCGCGCAGAACGAAACGCCCCGCTTACCGGCGTGAAGCCCTTCGCTGCCGGGCAGCGCGACATGCGCCTTCCGCCCATCGAGTCGCAACACGTTGCCTTGGCCGGAGTCGGAGATGGTCGCGCCGTCCAGCAATTGCGCCTGCGGCAGGCTGCCGATGCGGTCGTCCACCTGAGCAACTGCGCGATCGAAAACGTAGCGGAAAAGGCAGCCCTGGGGTTGGCTCTGAGCCAGGACGGGCACCTCCTGGCTCAGGAAGGCCGCACAAGCCAGCATCGCGAACGCGTGCATAGGGGCCAGAAACATCTTCACACTTCCGTCGGGGATTTGGTTGTCAAACCAGCATAGCCGGGCGCGGCCCGTAAGCCAATGCACTAACCCTTGATTCTGTTTATACTTATCCCCTATAGTCAAACCATGCGAATCGAGTGGGATCGCTACCGCGTGCGGTTGGGAAATGTCGGACGCAAACGGTGGGTGCGGGGACTGATCATTACCACCGATTGGTCGCACGGAGGCATGACCGTAACCGACCAGGACCTGCTGTTCTTCTGGGCGGGCCATGGACGGATCCGTTTGCGCAGCGGTTGGGCTAAGGTTGAACCGGGCGTGTGCGTCTGGGCGCGACCGGGCTGGACCTATCATGCCGAACAGGATCCGAACGACCCGCTCGGAAATCATTTTATCCACTTCAATCTCGTGGATTGCCGGGGCCGAGTGCGTCCGGCGCGCGCCCCGCTTCCTCCAGAGATCATCCATCCGCCCGATCCGCAATTTGTCGAGGCAGCAACAAGGCGGATCGTGGAACTGTGCTACGGTTTCGATCTCCGTGGCTATAGCAGTCCCCCTTTCAGCCATAGCGTCACCGAGAGCGCCAGCGCGATACTGACGGCCATCCTGAAGGACCTTGATTGCGCCATGAGCCCCCGCCCTGGGCGGGCAGAGCAGGATCTGCTGCCCCATCACGATCGGATTGCGCGGCGCGCAGCTCTGCAGATTGCGTCCGACCTCCAGGAAACGCCGACCGTCGCGGACCTGGCTCGCGTCAGCGGCTACAGTGCAAACCATTTCACTCGAATCTTCAAGCAGGTGATGGGCTGTGGCCCGGAACTCTACGCCGTGAGACTGCGGGTGGAACGCGCAAAACTTCTACTGCTGGAAACCGCCCGTCCCATTGCGGAGATCGCCGATATCGTTGGATACGGCAATGTGTACTTCTTCTCGCGCCAGTTCAAACAGTTCGCCGGTGTGAGTCCGCTCCACTACCGGCTTCAAGGGGTGGCATCCGTGCCCGCCACCCAGGTCGTCACCCGGTAATGCTCCATGCCGCCTGCTACGGGCGTGGTGTAAGTACCAGAAGCCGTGTTCCCGGGGCCGATAGGGCAGGGCAGGGGGCGCATGAGAAGCTCCGCGCCGAGCGGTCCGAGAAGCGTTGCGGTCATGGTCGTCGTTCGCCTCACCGCAGCGTGTTCCCGCGAGCGGGCATCTACCGGTCCAGCGCGGCCCAGTAGGCGTCGTAGTTACTGACGGGAATGTAGCCCTCGATGGAGTGCGAGCCGATGATGACGCCACCGTCCTGACCGATTTCCCTGATGGCGGTGGCCTCCCGCTCGATTTCCGCCCGGGTGCCGAACGGCAGCGTGCGCGTGTTGCACATGCCGCCCACGACGCTAAGCTTCCTACCGTAGTGCGCCTTGAATTCCGGGAGCGTCAGGCCCGCCGTCGGGTAGACGCCCTGGATTCCTGTCAGTCCCGCATCCAGGAACATGTCAACGATCGGGTAGCACGCTTTCGCCATGATATCTATGTGCGCCACGATGTGGCGGACGCCACTGGTTTTCCAGCGGGCGAACATCCGTTTGTAGGGCTGCAGGAAGAACTTCTCGAAGATCGCGGGCGAGATCATGGGACCCTTGCCCACGCAGAAATCGTCGTACACCCAGATGGCGGTGTCATAGGTGTTGGTCCGCGCCAGCATGCGCTCGCCCAAGGCGGCAAGAAACGCGGCAGTCTTGGCAATCAGGGCGTGGCAAAACGCGTCATCGTCGGCGAGGTCCATCATGAAGGGCACGTCGCCCCGCAGCCAGGTGCAGGCATGATATAGCCCCATGACGCCTGTCACCGGCGCAAAACGCGGATCGTTAAGCAGTTTGTCGAAGTTCAGCCGGTCGTCTTCCTTCTCCTCCATTGTGTTCGGGTCGGCGAAATCCACCCGGTCGACAACCGTCTTGTCATCGAAGGCCGTCGCCAGAACCTCCGAAAGCGCCGCGCTGTGCAGGCGCCGGTGCAGGCGCCCCCACGTGTCGCGAGTGTAGTAGACGTCCCCGCCGGTTTCCTGTGTGTGGACTTGGCGCCAAAAAGGCCCGGACTGATTGGCCAGGATACGCGGGATGTCAAGCCGGTAGTCGGAATAGATATCGGCATCAGCCGGCCTTCCTTTGGCTTGCCGCCACGAGTCTATGAAGCTCTGGAAGAAGATGTCATACCGCGGCAGGCGGTCCGGACGCTGGTGGTTCAGCGCGGCAATCACGCGTTCGCGTGGTGTCATTCTGCCCCCGCTGCTGGTGTCGTGTTTGAAGCGACCGCAATTGCGCCGCGAACATTCGGAAACTTCCGCGAAAGCCGCATGACCTCATCGAGGTAAAGGTAGCCGTTGGAGGCCGCCCCGACAATGGACCAGACCAGTAGCCTCGTTGTGTACGGGCGCACAATATTCAGC
Organism: Kiritimatiellia bacterium; assembly: GCA_028718445.1. GTDB lineage: Bacteria > Verrucomicrobiota > Kiritimatiellia > RFP12 > JAAYLN01 > JAQULY01. The sequence continues at coordinate 221 of JAQULY010000431.1, read as the reverse complement.
GGCATTTGGCTTCCTTTTCTGATCACCAGAAATCGACGGCGAACATGATCAACGTTGTCAATTTCGGAGCGGCAAAAAGAAGATGATCGGCATCGATCGTGTGGCTCACCGGCTCCTGTTCGGGAAGCGTCATAACGCTTCGAACCTTTTTTCCATTCAGCCATAGCCGAACCTGGATTCCCTCAACCGGAATATTCGGCAGGTCTTTCTGAAAATTGAGC
>JAQULY010000430.1 GCA_028718445.1 Kiritimatiellia bacterium | reverse complement strand
GGCGTCGGACAACCTCGACATTGGCGGCGTTTGCTGCGACTCGCGCAAGGCGCGCGCCGGGGACATCTTCGTGGCCATTCGCGGCACGCGCGACGAAGGCTTGCGGCACATCGAACAGGCCGCGGCGCGAGGCATCGCGGCCGTGGTGGCGGAGACTGCGCCGCCGCCTTCCGGCGTCAGCTGGGTACAGGTGCGCGACGCCCGTGCGGCCGTGGCGCTACTGGCCTGCGCGGCCAACGGGCATCCTTCGCGCTCCATGTCCGTCTACGCCGTCACCGGCACCAACGGCAAGACTACCACCGCCTGGCTGACGCGCGACGTGCTGGCAGCCGCCGGTCGCAAAACGGGACTGATTTCGACCGTGCAATATGCCTACGGCGAGCGCGCGATCGCCGCCAGCCGCACCACCCCCGATGCCTGCGAATTGCAGGAATTGCTGGCCGCCATGCGCAATGACGGCTGCGCGGCCGCCGTCATGGAGGCCTCCTCGCACGCCCTCGACCAGCAACGCATCGGCGGCCTGCGCCTCGCCGCCGCGGCCTTCACCAATCTCTCGCGCGACCATCTCGACTACCACCACGATTTCGACGCCTACTTCGCCGCCAAGCTGCGGCTGTTCGAACAACTTTCGTCTGGCAACCCCGGCGGCGCCGCGATCGTCAATGCCGACGACGCCTACGGCCAGCGCCTGCTCGAGCGCCTGCCTGCGCTGGGACTGCGCGCGCTGCCCTTCGGGTTCCGGCCCGAAGCCGCGATTCGCGCCGAGGATATCCGCCTCGATGCCGCGGGATCGCGCTTCAGGATGATCACGCCGGCGGGCGAAACGGAGATCGCAGCGCACCTGATGGGGCGCTTCAATATCGCCAACATGCTCTGCGCCACGGGCCTGGCGCTCGCCGCGGAAGTGCCATTGGCGACCATCGCCGGTGTCTTGCGTGAGGCCCAGCCGCGCTGGGGACGACTTGAACAGGTTCCGACTCTCCTGCCGGCCACCGTCTTCGTGGACTACGCCCATACCGACGACGCGCTCGAGAAAACGTTGACGGCCTTGCGCGAGATCACGCGCGGACGCCTGATCGCGGTCTTCGGCTGCGGCGGCGACCGCGATCGCGCAAAGCGTCCGATGATGGGACGCGTGGTGGCCGTTCTGGCCGATCTGGCGATCGTCACCTCCGACAATCCCCGCACCGAGGAGCCGCAGGCCATCATCGCCGAAATCGTCGCGGGTATACCGGCCGGCAGGGAATACATCGTCGAACCCGACCGCCGTGCCGCCATCCTGACGGCGTTGAAGCTGGCCAAGGCCGGCGACGTGATTCTGATCGCCGGCAAGGGACACGAAACCTACCAGGAATACGCTCACCGCGTGGTTCCGTTCGACGACCGCGAACAAGTCAGGAGCCTCGCCCGCGATGTCCGCTGACAGCAACCTCGCGCGTGCCGCGGAGCCCCTGTTCGAACCGGCGGAACTGGCGCGCTGGACCGGCGGCGCCTGGGAAGCGCTTCCCGGGCTGCTGCATGGCGTCTGCCGCGACAGCCGCGGGACCACTCCGGGAGCGCTCTACGTGGCGCTGCCGGGCGAGCGCTTCGATGGCCATGACTTTGTCATGCGGTCGCTCGCGGCCGGCGCGGCGGCGGCCATGGTGAGGTGCGACTGGCAGCCGCCCGCGGGCACGCCGCGCCAGCCTCTGCTGCGCGTGGATGACACCCGGCGCGCCCTTGCCGCGGCGGCGGCGGGTTACCGCTCCAGCCTGGCATGTTTCGTGGTGGGCGTAACCGGCAGCGTCGGCAAGAGCACCGTCAAGGAGTGGACCGCGGCCTTGCTGGCCGCCTGCCAGCCCACCGCCGCCACCCGCGGCAACTACAACAACGACATCGGCCTGCCGTTGAGCCTGCTGGCCATGCCACGCGACACGCGCGCCGGCGTCTTCGAGATCGGCATGAACCACCCCGGCGAGTTGGCGCCGCTCTGCCGTCTGCTGCGACCCGACGCGGCCATCGTCACCGCCATCGGCCCGGTGCACATCGAGTTCTTCGGCAGCGTTGACGCGATCGCGCGCGAGAAGGCCGAGCTGCTGCGCGTCTTGCCCGCCGACGGCTTCGCGGTGCTCGACGCCGACTCGCCGCACTTCGCGTTTCTGCGCCGGCAGACGGCCGCGCGTGTTATCAGCATCAGTCTGCAGGCGGCGCCCGACGCGGATTATGACGCCGCAATCGTGGATGAGCTGATGGGCGTCTTTACGCTGAAGGAGCGGGCCACGGGCGTGATCCAATCCCTGCAGACAGGCATTCCCGGCCGGCATCACGTCTTCAACGCCACGCTGGCCGTGGCCGCGGCGCGCGCGCGCGCCGTGCCCTGGGAGACGATCGCGCGGACGCTGCCGCGACTGCCGCGGCTGGCGATGCGCTGGGAAGAGATGCGCATCGGCGGCGTGACGCTGATCAACGACGCCTACAACGCCAATCCCCTGGCGATGGCATCCGCGCTGAGCACCTTCGCCGCGCTGGCCGCCGGCCGGCGCCGCGTGCTGGTACTGGGCGAAATGCGCGAACTGGGCGCGGTCGCCGAGGCCATGCACGCCGAGGCCGGCGCGTGCGTGGCTCGCACCGGCGGTGATCTGCTGGTGGCGGTGGGTACTGCGGGCGCCTGGATTGCCGAGGCCGCGAAAGCGCACGGATTTGCGGGCGAAATCGTGCTGACATCCGATGCGACTGCCGCCGGCGACGTCATGATCGCGCGTCTGCACCCCGGTGACTGGGTGCTGCTCAAGGCCTCGCGCGGCGTGGCTCTCGAACAGGCCGTGACGAGGCTCAGGAATTCGCAAATCGCGAATCGCAATTCGCAAATCGAACATTGAATAGTGACGCAAAACGATACGCGGGCCGGCATGCCTGTGTGCTGGGCGCCGGCGTCAGCGGGGTGGCGGCGGCCAGGCTGTTGGCCGCACAGGACGGACGCGTGACGTTGCTGGACGCCATGCCGCGTGCGCGGCTGGAACGCGCGGCCGCTGCGCTGGCGGGCGTTCCCAACGTTGAACTCGTGGCAGATGCGAGGGCTTTGCCGGAGACGCCCTTCGAACTGTGCATTGTCAGTCCGGCCTTCGAACGTTCACACCCCTGGTTGCAGACCTGCGCCGCGCGCGGCGTGCCGGTGTTATCCGAGATGGAGCTCGGTTACACTCACTGGCGTGGCGGACTGTTGGCCGTTACCGGAAGCAAAGGCAAGAGTTCGGCGGTCAAGCTCTGCGCGGAGACGCTGACGGCGGCGGGCCAACCCGCCGCGCCGGCCGGCAATTACGGCACGCCGCTCTCTGAACTGGCGCTTGACCGCCCGAACCTCGCCTGGGCGGTGGTCGAGGTCAGCACCTTCCAACTTGAGCACGTCGTGAGATTCCGCCCGAAAATCGCGATATTGCTCAACATTCAGCCCGATCATCTCGATCGCCACGCCTCTTTCGAGGAGTATGCCCAACTCAAACTGTCGCTCTTCGCGCGCCAGGGCGCGGGTGACACCGCGATCGTTCCGGCTGGCGGCGGATATGAGAGGAGCCTGCCGGCCGCGGTCAGCGTGCAGACTTTTGGCGGCGAGCACGGCGCCGCCTGGTGCTACCGCGAGGGGCGTGTTGAAGGTCAGGTCAACGGACGCTGTCGGACCATTGCCCTGCAAGGGACGTGGTTCGACAACCCGGTGCTGGGTCTGGCGGCGGCCGCGTCGTCGGCGGCGCTGACGGCGTGCGGGCTGGACGAGCGGCAGATAGCCGGCGGTCTGGCCGCCTTCCGGCCGCTGCCGCACCGCCTGGAGAGCGTGGCAGCAAGCGGCGGCGTGACGTTTGTGGACGATTCCAAGGCAACCAGTCTGGCGGCCACGGCGGCCGCGTTGCGCATGCTGCCGGGATGGGTGCGGCTGATCGCCGGCGGACGCCTCAAGGAACGCGATTTGACCTGGCTAAAAGAGTTGCTGACAGCGAAGGTGAAAAAGGTCTATCTTATTGGCGAATCGGCGCAAGCTCTACATGCCGCCTGGTCCTCCACGGTGGCATGCGAGATTTGCGGCGAGATGGCGGCGGCCGTGCGGACGGCGGCCAGGGACGCCTGCGCGGGCGAGACGATTCTTCTCTCCCCGGGGTGTTCCAGTTTTGATCAGTTTGAGAACTATGGGCAACGCGGCGCGTGTTTCGCGCGTCTGGCACGGGAGACTGTCGCGGTAACCGGCAACATCCGGCGCGACTTGCGGGAGAAGAAGGAATGAAGAGCAATAGTTTCCACAGAGCGATGGGATATGCCGGCATCGTGGCTGGACTATGCCTGGCGCAGGGCTGCAGCACCATTCACAGCGAGCGGGGCGAAGCGGAAGACATGCGCCTGCGGCCGATGCCTGGCGCGCTTGAGCCCGAACCGGTTGAGGCGCGTCCGCCGGCGGCGCCGATCATCAAGGAGCCGGTCAGGCACATGGCGCTGACGCGGCCGCAACTGACCACAGCCTACACGGTCAAGAAGGGCGACACCCTCGGCGGCATTGCCTATCGTTACAAGCTGCGCTGGCAGGATGTGGCGGCCGTCAATCCTTCGCTGAAGCCGAACCGCTTGATCGTCGGTCAGACGATCCAACTCCCCGGTAAGGTGGATGTGTCCCATCCGTTACGCGCCGCCACCTCCACGCGCAAGAGCGCCGCTGCCGGCGTCAGCGCCAAGTCCGTGGCTGCCGGTCAGACCTACACCGTCAAGCGCGGCGACTCGCTTTCGCTCATTGCGCAACGTCACGGCGTCAAGACCGCCGCGCTGCGGCAGGCCAACAACCTCACTGGCGACATGATCCGCGAAGGTCAGAAGCTGACCATTCCTGGCGGCAAGGCCGTGCCCGCTCCTGCGCCGGCCCCCGCGCCGGTTCCCGCGCCGGCTCCCGCGCCGGCCCCCGCGCCCGCGCCGCTCGACATACCGCCTGCCCCGGCGCCGGCCGATCCGACGGCGGTGGCACCCGCCCCGCTCTGCGC
>JAQULY010000429.1 GCA_028718445.1 Kiritimatiellia bacterium | reverse complement strand
GGTTCGATCTAGCCCACGAATGGATTGTCCGTGGTTTTACCGATCTAACGACATCGGATATTCAGTACAGTACCTGGGGACGAAAAAATGACACATGCCGCTACCGCTGACTACATGAGCCCGCGAGTGGGCTTTTTTTCCCACGACTACAGCACTGACGCTACGACTAACTTGGACGTTAAGCCAGCTACAGCGGCTTCTGTGGCCAAATCGACGGCTATCGTAAATATTGCTAGGCTCTGCGCTCAAGGGTCTATGGCACTTACTCGTCTCGTCGCCCCTAGCATTGCGACTCAGCCTTCAGCTCGAACTTATCAGCTTGTGTTTCAACACGCCTTCTTTGACTCATTTCCTAGCGCGTTTGCTGAGCTTGACGCGATGCGTTCGGATGACACCGAAATTCAAGGGCTGATAAGCAATTTCATTGCGGCTTCGGATTTGCCATTCAAAGCACGATTGGCAACCAGATTGTCCGAATTGGTAGAAGCGTACAGGGAGGATTTCGAGGGGCGAGTCTTCTCGGCAGATTCTCTTCGAAGTCTCTTGGAATTCTTGGAGTCCTCTCCGCAACTAAAGTATCCAACTCTTACTGTTACGCCTAACGGATGCTTGTACGCAAGTTGGAAGCAGGGTCGGGACCATATTTTCAGTATCCAGTTTCTTGAAACCTATGAAGCTCGTTTTGTCGTATTGCGTCCGAACCCAAGGCATGCTGGCAGAGTTCTTCAGTTATCCGGCAAAACCACTACTGACGGCATTCTTGAAGCCGTCAGTACCTATTCTGTATCGGACTGGGCCTTTGCGTGAGCGACGGTCCGGTTCCAGACAGTGATCATATCGTTCGACTCTGCAAGGGCACGCAAGTCGCTGATGGGGAGCCGCAGGCCACCGCGTTCATGCTGCGCGCTGGAGAACCGGCACTCTCTGTAAACTGGTTAGAGAAATTAGCGCTTCCCACGCGTGACGAAGAGATTGCAGAGGTGCAGCGGCTGTTTTCTACTTTTACCATTCGCGCCACTCACCGGCTTGCCGTGTTGAATGTAGGAGAGGGGCGCGCGGCCGTCGCGACTGGTACGGCTGACCAGCGAGATATCCCGGTTGTCCATGCCCCTATTGAAGTCCCCCCAGACCCATCACACAGCGAAATTTACAATCTTCCGATTACCGAAGACGACCTAACCGCCGCAGAACAATTGGCATCAGTTGTATGTGAGGTGTATCCCGCCAAAGCAGGCCCATAAGGTCTTTAGCTGTCAACGCATTGTCAACGGTATTGTGATGCAATGATCGACAGTGTAACTTCGGAATTTGCTAGGTCATTGAAACGGTAGATGTTGTGACGCAGAGTTAGCGCCGGAAAGGTATTTGTAATCATCAGGTGGCCAGTTCGAAACCGGCAGTCGGCACCAAAATTTAGGCAACAAATCAAAAGGGTTACATGCTTCGGCGTGTGACCCTTTTTGTTCGAGCGCGCTCACTTCTGATCCTGTGCAAGCACTATGTAAGCCGATAAGTTGCCAGGCTCGCTATAGGAATTTCCTTATTTCTCTCAATATTGCCGTTAAAGGGCGCGTTTTCCTCGACAATTTCGGCTAGCTTGGTAGACTTCACGTATGAAAAGCTCAATTCACCGAACTCGACTCAAAAATGCGATCGTCTTCTTTGCGGAGCATACGGAAGCGTGCGGCAAAATTAAGCTCTTCAAATTGCTCTACATGTTCGACTTCGAACACTTCAGGCAAACGGGGAAGAGCGCGACCGGTCTTCACTACGAGGCTTGGAAGTTAGGCCCTGTGCCAGTGGAGCTCAATAAGCAGTGGCACGAATTGAAATCCGGCCGCTCAGACTCCATCGAGATTGTTCCAGAGAAGCAAGTAGACCACACACGCGAGACTGTGAAGCTGCGACCAGGTGTCAGTTTCGATGATGGAGACTTCACGCCGAGACAGATCCGCATCCTCCAGTCCCTGTGTGACAAATACCTGGATGTCCGGTCACAAAAAATTATCGACGTGACCCATGAGCAAAATGGCGCTTGGGATAAAATCTGGGCGGGCGGAAAAGGTAACTTCTCGACAATTCCGTATGAGTTGGCAATACCAGACGATGCTCCGAATCGGGACCTCATTCTCGAATCATCCCTTGAGTTCCGGCACATTTCGCCACCGCTTGAGGAAGGTGCCTACTAGTACCGGCCGTGGGCGAAGTGTGGAAGCATCTCGACTTTTATACGGATGGCGAAACTGGCGAGCTCCTTCCGAAATATCTTCTGATACTGGCAATTCGCCCAGACGGAGATATTGTCCACAGATTACTCACGAGTAGGCCATACAACCGTGTTGAAGATCCGGCTTGTTCTCACGATGAAGACAGACCAGGCTACTTCTTAGGTGTGCTTCAGCCTGCGGGTGAACTGGGCAAGAAAACTTGGCTCGATCTACGGGAGTTATCCGAGGACTACGACAAGCGTGAATTTGATAAATGTATCAAGAACACAATCCTTACCTGCGTGCACAGCATTCCTGTCGACATTCTTTGCCTGGCCTTGGGGTGCGCGGCATACGCCCCAGATACCACGCGCAAGCAAAAGGATTACATCATGAACGCTCGCGCGGTCTTGGGATGCGCGTAAACGCTTGGACCTTGTTCAAATTGCGCGCGGGGCGGTCTACATTGCCATCCTCGCGGCGAAAATAAACCGGCATCCGGTGGCGGAGTAGCCGGCCCGGGCCGCCGTCACAGCAAGCGCAGCAGCGCCGCCTTGATCACCGCCGCCGTCTTGTTGGCCGCGCCCAGCTTCTCGACGGCGTTGTTGACGTGGAAGTTCACCGTGCGTTCGGAGATGTTCATGATCTGCCCGACGTCGCCCGAGGTCTTGCCGTCGGCGGTCCAGCGCAGCACGTCGACCTCGCGCGCCGTCAGCACCACCGGCTGCTCGTTGGAGCGCTTGGCGATCAGCCGCGCCAGGCTCTCGTGGGCGGCCTGGGCCAGCCACGACATGCGCAGCGAGTTGGCGCTGATCTCGGCGGCCGACAGGTCGTCGTCCGAGCGCGCCAACGTCAGCATGCCGGCCACGCCCTTGGCGTCGAACGAGGACTGGGCCCAGCCGACGCGCAGGCCGTGGGCGCGGGCGTCCTCCCAGAACTGGCGCGACGAGGTGAACAGGTCGTCCGACCAGACCAGCGGCAGCACCGAGCTCATGCCGTGCGACACGGTCGGGTCGATCGCCAGATAATTCTGGCTGGCGTAGCGCTCCTGCCAGGCGCGGGAATAATTGTTGAGCAGAACGGTCTTCGGGTTGGTCAGCGGCAGCGGCATGCGCATGCCGTAGGCGCAATACTGGAAGCCGAGCTGCTCGGCGGTCTTCGACAGCACGGCGAACAGCTCGGCCTCGCTGCCGGCCGACAGCAGCGCCTGCATGCTGAGCTCCTGCCAGGTGGCGTTGTTGGTCTTGTGCAAATGCATTGCCCCTCCATGAAATATCGACATGCAAGACGCAAGCCGCCGCTGCCGGCCGCCTACAATACGCCACCTGTCAAAGTTGACAGCTGCCGGTCCGGACGCGTTCGCGCTACGCTACAGTCGCCCAGCCTTTTCGGCATTTTGCGCAGAAAGACCTCGACGCCATGCTACTGACCACGCCCCTTCCCCCGCTGTCCGTCTCGGCCGACGGCTACGTGCGCCTGTCGCTGCCGGAGCTGGAAGCCATCACGCTGGGCCATCTGATCTCCTGTCTGGATGAACAGAGCGGCGCGCGCGGCGTGCTGGCCGCCGTCGCCACCGACATCACCGGCTACACCGAGTGGGTCAGCGCCGGCTGGCCGGCCATTTCGCTGGGTTGGGACTGGCAGCTGGCGGTCGCCGGACAGCCCGCCGGCCTGCGCCGCCTGCACGCGCCGCGCAGCAATGTCATGTTGGTCGACGATAGCAGCAGGGTTGACCATGGTCAAGTAAAAACGGCAACGTTACTGGAATTTTATGTCGACCGGCAAGCGTGGCAGGCCGCCACGCTGGACTACCTGAGCCGGCCGCGCCCCGCCTGAGCGCCGCTCTGGCATGGCTGTCAAGATTGACAGCTTACCGCTGCCTCCGCATTCGGGTCCAATGAAGAGATCGCATCTTCAACCAATCAGGGGCAGACATGAACGTTATCTCAGGCAAAGCAGAAACGCTTTCCGCGGCACTGATGGCCGACATGGCCAGCTACCGCTACAAGGTCTTCATCGAAACGCTGGGCTGGGAATTGGAGACGCGCGACCGGCAGGAGGTCGACCAGTTCGACCACGACGACACGCTGTACGTGGTGTCGAAGGACGAGGCCGGCCGCATCAACGGCTGCGCCCGCCTGCTGCCGACCAGCAGCCCGTATCTGCTGGGCGACGTCTTCCCGCAATTGATGAACGGCGCGCCGGTGCCGTGCAGCCCGGACGTGTGGGAGCTGTCGCGCTTCGCGGCGGTCGACTTCGCGCAGCAGGCCAGCTCGGCGCTGGACCAGTTCTCGGCCGGCTTCTCGATCCAGCTGCTGCACCAGGCCATCGCCTGCGCCAAGGCGCACGGCGCGCGCCGCCTGATCACCGTGTCGCCGATCGGCATCGAGCGCCTGCTGCGCCGCGGCGGCATCCGCGCCCACCGCGCCGGTCCGCCGATGATCGTCGGCGGCCATCCGATCTTCGCCTGCTGGATCGAGCTGGGCGATGAGGCCGGCGCGTAAGGGCGCCGCCGCGCCGTGCCGCTGGCCGGGCTGGCCGGCCGCGCCCGCCGCGTCCGCCGGCCCCGACCATGAAAGCCCCGCCCCCATGCTCAACGACGGCACCGTCCGCCTGACCTTCCACGCGCTGCGCGACAGCCAGGTGGTGCACCTGATCTCCGGGCTCGACGAGGACTGCCCGCCGGGCGGCGGCGACGCCGTGCTGAGCGCCATCACCGGCTACACCGAGTGGGTCAGCCACGGCGAGCCGGCCTTGACGCTGGGCTGGGACTGGCAGATGCAGGCGG
>JAQULY010000428.1 GCA_028718445.1 Kiritimatiellia bacterium | reverse complement strand
TTCCATCGGCTGCCGGCTCGTGGGCAGCACAAATCTGGCCGATTATGACGACTTCATCGCACCCGGCTTCCGGCATGAGTTAGCGCCGGAAAAGAGCTCCAAAAGCATCCTTCGTGCGATCGAGGCCGAGGATTTCTCCATCACGGGGCCGGGCGAAATCAACGGGGCGGGGCCGGCCTTCTTTGATGCCCAGTCCGTCACGGGAGACTGCAGCTACCGCAAGCCGGATTCCCCCCGGCCCCGGATTCTGATGGCCTACAAGTGTCGTAACTTCCGCATTGAGGACGCCTCCTTCAACGACTCGCCCTGCTGGACCTTCTGGCTCATGCAATGCCAGGGCATTGGCATCCATCGCATCAAGATGCGGGCCGATCAGAGAATGATCAACAACGACGGCATTGATCTGGACATGTGCCGCGATGTGACGGTGAGCGACAGTCTCTTCAGCACGGGCGACGACTGCGTTGTCCTGCGCTCCATGCGGCTTCTGTACGAGACGGAACTTCCCTGCGAAAATGTCACGGTGAGCAACTGCGTGCTCGACAGCTGGTGCCAAGGCATTCGGGTGGGCTGTCCGGGCGATGGAGTCATCCGCAATTGCACGTTTAACAACCTGATTATCACGGGCCGTGGCAACGGCATCGTGTTCAACAATCCCAAGCGCTACCTTCCCACGAACAGCCAAGGTTCGGCGGACATTCGGAACATCCTGTTTGCGGACGTGGTTATCAACTGCAGTAACGCACCCATCAAGATGGACGTGGATGCGGGAGTCTCACTGCCGTACCTGGGTGGCGTCAGCTTTACCAACTTCCGCATCAAAAGCGGCAAACCCATCATCATCCAAGGAAGTCCGGAGACGATCATTCGAGACGTGAGTCTCAGCAATGTGGCGATCGATACTTCGGGGGAAGACGCCATCATCTGCCGTCATTGCCAAGGCGTGAAGCTCACGAATGTCGAGCTGACCAACCGGCACGGTAATGGTGCGGTTGAAAGCTAGCGGCTGTGTGAGCATGGCGAACAAGAGGGTGCAACCTACGCCGCTTCGCGCCGAGGTTGACCCTCGACGTTCTGCCAGAGACAACATGAAAAGATGCATCCACATCGTGATGGGCACGATGGTGGCGTTTGGCGCCATGGCTGCTGACACTGTCCGTGTCGCCGCCGTCCAGTGTCCATCGCTCATGGGCAGGACAGAGGACAATCTCCGCAACATCACCAATCTCGTCCGGACGGCGGCCGCACAGGGCGCGAAAATCATTGTCATTCCCGAGTGTGCGGTGCAGGGCTATCTCGACCCGACCACGTGGAGCAGTTGGTCGAAGATGCCGGATGGTGATAACCCGGTTCAACGCGTTGCGGAACCGGTGCCCGGTCCCGCAACACGGACGCTCTCGCACCTTGCGGACGAACTGGACATCTACCTTTGCGCAGGGCTGATCGAAGTGGAGAGCAATGCCTTCTTCAATGCACAGGTTCTGATCGCGCCGGACGGCGCGATCATCGCTCATCACCGGAAGAAATCACTATGGACGCCCGGCGACTCAACCTGGTGTGCGCCGGGCAATCTGCCCGTGCAGGCGGTGAAGACCGAGTTCGGCAACCTCGGTCTGATGATTTGTTTCGACTTCCACACACTGCCTCCGCTTCTGGCGAAGCGGCATGCCGACATTGTCCTTTACTCGGTTGGCTGGTACGGTCCGAACGAGAAGAACTGGTTTGGGAAACAGTTCCCGGCCAAATCGGTTGTGCCCTACGGATTTGATGTGGTCGCGGCTAACTGGACGAGTGCGACGACAGAGCAGTCATGGCCTGGACGCGGACACAGTTGCGTCATCACCCGTGATGGCAAGGTTCTTGCCATGTCGGAGGCTGTGACCGGAAATGACATCGTCTTGGCCGACCTTGAGATCGGGGAGAAACCGAGATGCCCAGTGCATGGGACGTTCACGAACTGACCTTCCCCCGTGAGACTGGGCCAATGTGACAGAGAGTCCTAGAGTGGCTAGGGTAGGTGCGATATGCAGAAATGTGCGCTATTTGTCATGACAGCGGCGGGAATCCTCTTCGGCGTCGTCCTCTTTCTGCTTCGCAGGGCCGTCTCGCCGAGGAGTAGCAGAAACTGTGGCACGCTGAAACGAGAGCTTCTGCTCAACGCCGTGATTGTGTCTGGTATGCTGTCCTATCTCAGTTCTTGCAGTTCAAGAGCACTGGGCAAGGACGCGCAGGATACCCAAACCAAGGTAGCCCCGGCTGGTGCCATGGTGACGAACATCCAGGCTTTCGAGCAGACAAAGGAATGGCAAGATCTCAAGGTTCTGTGGAATCTCATTACTGGCAACCTCGACTTTCTTCAGAACGATTCCGGCAGCCCAAGGATAGGCTTCCCTGGCATCCCTGCGTGGAAGATCGCACTGCTGAACGCAACCGTGGACTACCGGATGACCCAACTGGACCGCCTCGTTCAGCAAGGAATCCTCAGCGTGAACACACGCAAGGCGATTGCCACACTCTTCACCGACATGGTTGGCCATGTGGGAAGATCGAACTCCGGGGCCACGTGCTACGCAATGACCGAGGAAGGCGGGCGGTGGGCCAACGCCATGAGCTGCCTGGAGACTCAAGCAAGGGAACTGCGAAAACACTATCGAGACGGGAGTCTGAAGGACGGCGTCCTCAAGGACATTGAGGCACAACTGCAGGAGAAACTCCGGGTTCTGGAAATCCTCGGGGATAGCGGAATCGACGAGGTTACGGACGAAGAGATAACCACCCGAATCAGGCAATGGCGCCAACAGGGCCGTATCCATGTCCGCTGGATTGACGGCAAGACCCGTCGGGAGGTCCGGGAGGAAATCACCAAAGAGAAGGAGAGCAAGCTGTCCAGGGACGAAGCAGCCAGGCGCAAGGAGGCGTGGAACAGGAATCAGGAGATGATCCTTGCTTTGGCCGTGGACTTGGGACGCTACGCGCCTGACCGCACGGGCGAGAAGGAGATCGAAAAAGAATTTTCCGGGAAGGTCGCTCGCGACAGGATTATGGCCCGCCTGAAGACTGCCAACAGCTACGAAAAGAAGTCTCTCGTGGAAGGCCTCGCCGCAGTTGGCGGTGCGGAGGCTGTTCCAGTCCTGAAGGAACTGCTTAATGATATGACCATGAGGAGTTATAGTACCACATCTGCCTCGTCTGACTCGTGTGATTCAAGTGATCCGCAGGCCATGGAGAAGTACGAACGCAGCATGACCAGCTATGTGGAATATCCCGTTCGTGATGCGGCAGCCGCAGCCCTGCGAGAACTGGGAGTCAATGCTCCAGGCGAGTCCAAGAAGCTGGCCGAGAGCCCGGAGGGCCGCGCCATGGTCAAGGAGGCGCTGGGGAGTAGCGACCCCGAAGTGAGACGAAGTGCAATCCGAGCCGCCGGCATGACCAGGGACAAGACGCTGATTCCTGTGATCGAGAAGATATTGCAGAACGACAGCTCAGCCGTCGACGACGTTCTCCGCGCTTTCGGCGAGATCGGGGATCCCTCAGTCCTCCCGCTCGTCATATCTGAGGCGGACAAAGGCGATGCAGACCCTTGGGCTATCGGTTCCACTCTTCGAGAGATCGGCACCAAGGAATCCTTGGGATACCTGCAGAAGCTGACGTTCTCATCGAAGGATCCTTCGATGAGGGAGTGCGCCATCCGTCTACTGTCCGAGAAGAAGGACAAGTCGTTTCTGCCCATGTTCAAGGAAGCACTGAAGGATAAGGAGATTGTGGTCAAGCTTTCGGCGGCCATCGCCCTGCAAGACATTGGCTGCGAAGACGGGTTCCTCGTGCTTGCAGAGGCGGCCAAGGCCTCCGACAGGGACTTGAGAAACCAGGCGATGTGCGCGCTGAAGCAGAGCAAGGACCCGCGTGCCAGCGAATTTCTCAAGACCTATGCTTATACTCCTGACGGGGACGGCCAGAAGGAAGCGCTTCTGACCATAATCGGCAAAGGCGGCGAAGATGGCCGCATGGCACTTGAGACGATCCTGAAAGGGTCGGACTCCGAACAGAAGCGACAGGCACTCTACTTGGTTGGCAATTCCACGGCCGCGATCCCAGGGATAGAAGTTGTCCTCGCGAAATCGCTGGATAGTGCAGACGAAGATCTCCGTCGGGCTGCCGTTTGGGCTCTGAAGGACAAGGGGACAACGAATGTCATCCCTAGACTGCTCGCCTACGGTCAGTCCCGGCAAGACGACATAGGCGGAGGAATGGACGCTGGAGACGCCATCAAAGAGATCAAGAAGCGGACCACGGCCAGGCAACTCGGGAGTCTCCTATCCGATATCACCGGCGATGACAAGACGAAGCGTGAGCAGGCGGAGAAACGCAAGGCCAGCCTTAGCGACGCGGATGTTGAGGCATTGATCGTAGCCTTGGAGGACTACGGTCGGCCGGAGCCGCAACGGAAGGCGGCCGAACGCATGCTGAAAGACCTCGGCAAACGAAGTGTGGGGCCGATCATTCAGCATTTCTCCGAACAGCCTTCGGACATGACCGGACTTGAATGGCAACTCATGAAGATCCTCGACGATCACATGGACGAAACCATACCTGCGGTCATGGCGTTCATCGGAGATGCCGGCAAGTACAATCGAGAGGTCGGCATCCAAGTGCTGAGGGGGCAAGGGCCCCGTCGCAAGAAATACCCGCTGGATAAGATCGACGGACTGAAGGAACTGCTCGCCAAATGCAGTACCGACAAGGACAAGAAGGTTCGCGCAGCCGCCAGGAGTCTTCTCCTACAGATGGGTGGGTCTAGCGACAGTGCCCTTGACACGGTCCTCACAGGACTAAACGATCCGTCATGGGACGTGCGGTTCCAGACAATCCTCTCGATCACGCACGACCGTAAGGGCAGGCAGTGGACTTCAGAGCAGAAGTCCAGAATCGCTTCAACCCTCGTTGCCATGCTGGCAGAGAGCATGGGAGCCAGAGACTATCTCAATAACCGGTATATCCTCG
>JAQULY010000427.1 GCA_028718445.1 Kiritimatiellia bacterium | reverse complement strand
CGATCAAGGTCGTAATAGGCGTGGAAGATCGGATGGTCGGGGCTCAGGCGCCGGACGGGCGCCTCGGGCAGAACCTCGCCAATCACGCGGCGGGCGGAGTCATAGAACGGTTTGGACCCCATGCCGGCATTCAGGATGATCGTGCCGCCATGCAGCAGATACTCCCGCAATTTGGCCTTTTCTTCATTGTTCAGAAAGAAATGGAAGTGACCGCTGCGGTACAGAATCGGGTTGCGTTAGGGGTTGGCGTCGACCTCTGCGAACGACCTGACTTCACAGGCGAAGTCCACGTCTCCCATGCCCTTCAGCGCCTTGAGGAGATTGTTGAGGTCGTTGGGACGCGCGGCCCAGTCGAGCTCGCCGTGCGGCGAGGTCAGCTTGGTGAACATGACCGGCGGCGTGGGCGGATTCTTCTTCTCGGAGCGCGCCGCCGGTGTGACGGGCGGTCCGGGGTAGGGGATGTAGGTCTCGCCGCCGGCCATGTTGGCGGGCGGCGGCGGCGGCAATGGCGGCTTGGGCGGCGGCGGCACAAAGCCGGGCTCATCCGAACCATCCCCGTCGAAGAGCATGCCGGCGACGCACGGCACAGTCAGCCCGAATGCAAGTAACAGAACGACCATGGCGCGTGACCGCCACCCGATGCTCGCTTGAGGCAGAATCCTGATTCTCATAACGTGCTCCATTCGCTCCTGAAACCTGTAGCTGAATCTATATCATACTCCGTCTAAGAGAACTTCAATAGTCCTCTTCCGTCGGCTGCTCGATGGTCTCGATCAGGCGCTGCACCAGCGACATCGCCGTCAATCCCTCGGAATCGGCCGCGAAATTTACGAGAATGCGATGGCGCAGCACCGGCACGGCGGCGCGCTGCACGTCGGCGCAGCTCACATGGATGCGTCCTTCCAGCAGCGCGCGCGCCTTGGCCGCGAGCACCAGGAACTGGCCCGCGCGCGGACCGGCGCCCGTGGAAACATATTGCTTGATGAAGTCGGGCGCGCGCGCGTCCCCGGGTCGCGTTGCCCGCACCAGCCTGATCGCATACTTGACGACGTGACCCGAAACCGGAACCTGGCGCACCACGCGCTGCAACTGCATCACCTGGTCGCGATTCAGTACGACTTCCGGACGGCTGCGCGCCTGGACGGTGGTGGCTTTGACGATCTCCTCTTCTTCCGCCTCGCCGGGGTAGTCCACCCAGATGTTGAACATGAAGCGGTCCTGCTGCGCTTCCGGCAAGGGATAGGTACCCTCCTGCTCGATGGGGTTCTGCGTCGCCAGCACGAAGAAGGGTGGTTCCAGTTCGTAGGTGGCGTTGCCCACGGTCACGCGCCTCTCCTGCATCGCCTCCAGCAGCGCGGCCTGCGTCTTGGGCGGCGTGCGGTTAATTTCGTCGGCCAGCAGCAGATTGCAGAAGAGCGGCCCGCGTATGAAACGGAACTGGCGCGCCTGCGTGGCGGGATCAACCTCCAGCACGTCGGTACCGGTAATGTCGGTCGGCATCAGATCGGGTGTGAACTGGATGCGCTTGAACGAGAGGTCGAGCACATGGGCGATGGTGCTGACCAGCAGCGTCTTGGCCATGCCGGGCAGACCCACCAGCAAACCGTGGCCGCCCGCTACCAGCACCATCAGCACCTGCTCGATGACATCCTGCTGCCCTACGATCACCTTGGCGACTTCGGCGCGGATGCGGTCGGTATACTCACGCATGGCGCGAACCAACCCCAGGTCCTCTTGGCTGGCCTCCGGCGGCTGCTCTTCCGACTCCTGCTCCTCGGGCTGGTCATGGAAGAGCAGTTCGATTTCGCCGCCGATTACGATCTTGCTGCCATTGGAGAGGCGCGCCGTGCCGATAGGCTGGCCGTCCACCGTGGTGCCGTTGGAACTACCGAGATCGGTCACATCCCAGCCTTCCGGTCCCAGTGAAAAGCGCACGTGTTTGCCGGACACGGCACTATCGGCGAACTGAATGTCGCATCCCTCGTGCCGTCCCAGCACGAGTTCCGCGCGGTCCGCCAAATCGGCTACCGGCGTTTCGCCGTCGCGTTTGATCCAGATCAGTGTGGGCATATGCAGTCCTTATTCACTTCCTCAGAACGATCTCGCCAACATCTTTCACTTCGGTCACCACGCGGATACCGCTCAGTTCCTTGCAGTACTTGGTGGGCAGGAGACCCTTGACATCGGCTGAGCCGACCTCCTGGCGCAGGAATTCGCGCGTCTCTTCAAGCGCCCAGGCCGGCCCGACGTCCTCCAACAGTCCCAGCTTGAAGCTGCGAACCTGCAGGTCGGCGCGCACCTCGGCGCTCTGCAGGGTGATCGGCCGCGAGCGCAACTCCTGCAGCAGAATGCGCGCCTGACCGGCGTGTCCGGTCGTGCCGGCGCACCGCTCGATGCGCTTTTCGTTGAAAAAAGGCGAGGAAATCTTGATTTTGTCCTGGATGGAACGTCGGTCTTCATCCGTCAGCGTGTCATCCTGGCGGTGCAGCGTCAGTCCTTCGAACAAACCATCCGTCCCGATCACCGCCAGATCGTACTTGCCGGCGGGCAGTCCGGTGAAATCGAACGTGCCGTCGGGGCTGAGGCGACCCAGGTAAAACTTCTTCCAGTCATCCTGAGGCGTGGCGAAAACACCGGCGACCCAGCCTTCGCGCGCGACCAGCTTGCCGCGGATGCCGCCGGCGGCCTGCGGGTCGGGCGGGCTGTAAAGCTGCGATGACTGCACCGTGCCGGTGTAACGACCGGGCGTGCCCGGGCGCACGGCGTCGGCGGCGCGCAGACCGAGTGACAGGGCGGCCAAGGCAAACAATGTCGGCGGAACGCAGAGAATGCGTGTCATGGCTGTCTCCCCAATAACTCGCTAGCTCGTTTCGCCAGCGGGTGACCTTCAAGGCGCTTGACGATCTCCGCCGCCAGGGCGCGGGCCTCCGACTCGCGGCGCAACCGTAGCAGCGCGTCCAGTTCCAGTCCCATCAGATCGGGGAGCGCGGCGCTCATCAGACCGCCCCGTCGGCTGGCGCGCAAGGCACTCAGGGCGCGACGGTCATCGCCGGCCTGGGCATAGAGTTGCGCCTCTGCCAGCGGGTAGTCGCCACCCAGCTTCGAAAGGGGCGCTTCGAGTTCCCACCGCGACAGGGAGGCAAACGCCTCCGCGACCGCCTGCTGCTCAAGCTGACTCCGTATGGTTGCCAGGAACGCGGCATCCTGCAGCGTGAAGTTCTTCCAGTCCTCGACGCGCGCGCGGCTGGCCAGCGGCGCCGGGTTGCGCGTGGGGCGGGCGGCGGCGGACGCGCCACCGCCGGAGGACTGAAATGCCGCGGTGGCGGCGGCGCTGTCGCCGGCAGGACGATGGCGTTCGCGATAGCGTTGTTGCGCCTCGCCGTAGAAACGCGTGGCGGCATCGGGCGAACCGCTGACGCGCTCGACGTCGCCCTGCCGGATCAGCGCCAGCGCGGTCTCGTCGGGGCCGCCGGCCGAATCGCGCAACATGCGGGCCTCGCGGCGCGCCGCGTTGGTCTCGCCGGCGTCGTACAGTAACGCCGTCACGCGCTCCGCGCGCCAGTGGAAGCGCCGCGCGCGGTCGCGCTCGGATTGCTCCAGCCTGGCGAGCCATGTCAGCAACGGCGCCGTATCGGAGACAAGGCGCAGGCTCTCGACAAAACGATCCTCCAGGCTCCAGCGCTCGGCCGCCGGCAGACGCGCGATGCTCGCCGCGCCCGACGCGAACAGCGGCTGCAGAATGGGGCCGCCGCGATAGGGTTCGAGCAGCGCCGACAGCGTCGCCCACAGATCGCGATCCCAGGCGGCGGCTGGGTCGCTGCCGGCCGGCGCGGCGCGCACCATCTCCAGAAAAGTGCGGCGGTAGTCGAGACGCGTGACCTCATTAGCCAGCGACGAAGCCGGCGGTGTCTTGCCGGAGTAAAGCGTCAATCGTTGTCGCGTGGCGCCCGCGCGGTTCGTGGAAGTGAGCGTCACCGTGCAACTCTTGCCTTCTGGCGTCAGCCAGCGGCACTCGTCACCACGAACAACGAGTCCGCCGGGAAACTCCCAGAGGAACCCCAGGCCTTCGGCGCTGCCGCTCTGCGCATTCAGCCGATAGTGATGTACCGGCCGATCGCCGATCCACAGGTAACCGCCGGCCTGCGCGCCGCCTTCGATCCAGGCGCCGACACGTCCGTCGCGATATTGGAGCGCCTCAAGGCTGGTCTCGCCACAGCGCACATAAGCGCTGGGCGGAATCAGCACCGGCAGGGCGCCCGCGCTGGCACGCCGCCACAAGGCCTGCATCTCCTGCGGTCCCTGCGCTTCGTAATGCAGGTAGTCAAGACGATGCCAACCTGCCGCGAGTTTGACTTGAGCGCCATGTTCGCCTCTTGCGCCGGTATCGCGTGTATGCAGTCCCGGCCAGCTTGCCGCAACGGCGTCGTCAACGCGTAATTCCGAGCCCTCATCGGAAATGGTTGCGAAGTAGATGGTCTCCTCGCGATCGAGCTTGAACCAACCGCTGTACCAGCTCACATAGTCATCGTCCGGACCGAAAGGATTCTCGGTATTACCTACGGACTCTACCGGTCCCATGCGTCCATCGCCCGCCGGCGGCCAGAGTTTGGGCAGACGCCGTGCCGCCTCCAGCGACGCGTTGCCCACGCGCGTGAAAAGCAGCAGGCCCGGCTTAAAGGGCGCGCGCGCGGGCCGCGGCGGCGGCATGCCGCTGCCCTGAAGGTAGAGACTCAGGCTGTCCCCGGCGGCAGGCACGGCGCAGACCAGCACCAGGCTCTCGGCGGGGTTGTGCCAGAGCAGTTGCGTTGGCAGCGGCGTGCCGTCGGCGGCGCGCGCCTCGATCACGGGATAGCGTCCCGGCAGCAGGCCGCCGTCGGGCAGTACGATCAGCAGCCCCGCATCGGTTTCCTCGGGTCGCGCGTCGATGCGCAGGTCGGCGCGCATCGTCGCCGCCGGTACCGGCCAGTTCTGCTGAGCCAGGGACAAGCTGTGGCAAAACAGAAGCAACCCCAGCAACAAGG
>JAQULY010000426.1 GCA_028718445.1 Kiritimatiellia bacterium | reverse complement strand
TGCCGGCCGCCCGGCTGGTCAGCCGTCTGGGTTTGCAGGCGGTCGGATACCGCTGCCGCGACATCATCAAACCCATGGAGAAGTTCGACCCCGCACAGATGATTGTGGCGCCATGGTCGCTGGAACAGTTCCCGGGCGGGGAAGGCGTGAGCGTGTTTGCCGGGGCCGAACGGCCGGAGTCCGCCATCAACTTCGACTTCTATGGCATGCCGGAACGCATGCCCGAATATTCCGCGGCGGCGGCGCGACTGTTTCTCGGCGGGCAGTCCAAATACCAGGTCGGGGTCAAAGTCGCCGCCAGCCCGAAATGGCTGGTTGCCCTGGACCCTGCGCGTGAGCTGTTGATCGTCCGGACGGCCGCGCTGAGCGAAGGCCGGTACTTCAACATCGCGGACAACGATCAGCCCAATGGCCCGTACTCGGCCGCCGATCTCTACAGCGTCTTCAACGGCGGCAGCCTTGGCTTCTTCGAGCTTGAGACCATCGGCGCCCTGCGCGTGCTGGCGGGCGGCACCGCGCAGAGCGCGCTGTCGTCGGATACCTGGATCGCGCGCGGGCCGGTGCCTGCACTGCAACGGTTGACCGCGGAATGCTGGGGCGTATAAGGTCAGGAGCAAGTGGCATGAGTATCAGGATCATGTTGGGTTTTGACATGGAGACGGATGTCGGCAGCTTCACGCCGTTCTACCATGGTTTGGCGAAGGGGACACCGGTCATACTGGATATTCTGTCCCGGCAGAAAGTGACCGGCACTTGTTTCTTCACCGGCGACAGCGCCAAGCAGCATCCCGAAGTGGCGGCCGCCGTCAAGGCGGCCGGGCACGAGATCGGTTGCCACACGCTCTTTCACGAGACGATCGGCGACGACCTGTTTCCCATTCCCGGGCTTAGGCCGGTGCTGCCGGAGGAAGTGCCTCACCGGCTGGATCTGGCTACCCGTTGGGTCCAGGAAGCCGCTGGCGTGCGGCCGGTTTCGTTCCGCGCGCCGCGCCTCTTCGGCTCGACCGCCATGATCAACGCGCTGAACGACCTGGGGTACGTGGCCGATGCCAGCTACCCGATGTATTTCTACAAGGAAAGGCTGGAGCCATACCATCCCAGCCGCGCCGATTGGACCAAGCCGGGCGACCTGTCCATTCTGGAACTGCCGAACTTCGCCGACATGGCGATGCCCTCCAACGATCCCTACGGCCGGGACCGCGACCAGTGGCCGCTGTTCCGCACCGAGGGCGTTGACGCCTTGATGCGGCACGTGGATGGGTTTGTCGGCTTCTGCGGCAAGGCCGGGGTCGAGCCATTCCTGTGCTTCTACTTCCATCCCTGGGAGTTCTACGAGATGCCGCAGGGCGAGTTCCATTTCGGCGAAGCGGCGGTCAGGCCGGATGCCTTCATCACCAAGAATTGCGGGGCCGTGGCCGCCCGCGAATTCGAGGCGCTGATCGTGCGGCTGAAACGCATGGGCGGACGATTCCTCCAGGCGCGGCAGGTGGCAGCCGAAGTTGAACGTTGAACGCGCAACACAGAGGCTGAAGGCTAAAGACTAAAGGCTGAAGGGCGGCGGTCGTCTTTGGCGTAGCACACTTTACCGCCACTCTTAGCCGGATACCCTTAACCGGATCGTCTTACACGAACGATCAACCTGCAACTCTCACCTGTCCGGTTGGTGGGCTTGACTCCAACCACGCGCGCCGCCATCATGGCGCCCGGTTAACCCCATGCAGGCATCGAGCTACCGTTACCTGCCGCCTTCGCTGGCGGAAAGCGTACACCGTCTTGGCATTCGCGTGCGCCGTCCGGTGCGCGGCCGGGGCGAAGGACTCCACCGTTCACCCGAGTACGGTGCCTCGGTCGAGTTCGCCGAGTACCGTCCCTATACGCCCGGCGACGCGCCCAATCGCATTGACTGGCCCGTCTACGCGCGCTCGGACCGCTACCTGGTGCGCCGCAGCCAGGAAGAGACCAGTCTCAACGCCACGATCCTGCTCGATACCTCGGAGAGCCTCGCCTATCGTGCCGCCGGGCCCTGCACCAAGCTCGAATACGCTTGCTTCCTCGCCGCCGGACTGATGTATGCGCTGGTGGGGCAGGGGGATGCCGCCAGCCTGTTCACCTTCACCGTCGGTCTCGACACGTTGCTGCCGCCGATCGGTACGCTGACCGGCCTGCGCGCGCCGCTGGACGTGCTCGAACGCTTGCGCGCCAGCGGACGCAGCGATATCGAGGCCGCGCTGATGGCGACGGCCGAACGCATCCGCGCGCGCAGCCTGGTGATCTGCATCTCCGACTTCCTGCAGCCGGCCGAACGCATCGCGCATGGCGTGCGACGCCTGGCGCACGATGGCCATAATCTGATCATGCTGCATGTCCTCGATGGCGGCGAGCGCCACCTCGATTTCAGCGGCGTGGCCGAATTGCGCGAACTGGAAACAGGCCGACGCCTGACGATAGATGTCGAGGATATCCGCGAGGCGCATGCGCGCGCCGCGGCGGCCCACAGCGAAACGCTCGGACGCGCCTGTGCCGAAGCGCTGGGCGACTACCATCTGCTGGACACGCGCGAACCAGTGGAACTGGCGCTGCTGCGCCTGCAGGGAGGCAAGTCATGACCTTCCTGGCGCCGTTGTTCCTCTGGCTGTTGCCGCTGGCGCTGACTCCCGCGATTTTTCACCTTTTCTTTCGCGTGCGGCAGCAACCGCGCTTCTTCCCGTCGCTGATGTTCTTCCTCGCGGCGGATCCGCGTCTCAGCACGCGCCGCAAACTGCGCGAATGGCTGCTGCTGGCGCTGCGCTGCCTGGTACTGGCGTCGCTTTTGCTGGCGCTGGCCCGTCCGGTGCGCCGCGGTCACAGCGGCAGCGATGTCACCATGGTGGCGGTCGTAGACAACTCGGCGTCGATGAGCGCCGGCGGACGCGACGGCCAGAGCCGCTTGAGCCGTGCGGCCGCCGCCGCGGCTGCGTTGATCTCAGATCCGGATGTCACGCTCGCCGGCCTCGAGACCACGGTGGCGGACCCCGCCGCCGCGCCCCCGGCCGGACTCACCGCCGATCGTGCTCCGCTGCGCGCCGCGCTGGCGGCCGTGCGCGCGACGCACGCCTCCG
Source organism: Kiritimatiellia bacterium (assembly GCA_028718445.1). Lineage (GTDB taxonomy): Bacteria > Verrucomicrobiota > Kiritimatiellia > RFP12 > JAAYLN01 > JAQULY01. Next base: position 1,924 of record JAQULY010000426.1, on the reverse strand, counting down.
GCGATCCCGCGCGCGCCATCGCCGCTGCGCTGTCGGCCGTGCGCGGCACGATGCGCGGCGCCGGCGAGGTGCACGTCTTTACCGACCTGCAGGCGACCGAATGGCAGGCAACCGCGGCGCCGCTGAATCTGCCGCCGGGGATTTCGCTGAGCGTGCACGATGTCGGCGGCGACGGCGACAGCTTCGGCGCCATCGCGCTGAGCGCCCTGGAGCCACCCGGCCGCGCGCCTCTGGCGGGGCGCCCCTGGCGCGTCACGGCGCGGCTCAGGAATGACGGCGACCGGGATGCGGAGGTCACACTCAACGCCCTGATCGAGTCGACCGCGGAGCGCCACCGGCAGGCGGTAACGGTGCCAGGACAGGGCGAGCGCAACGTGATCCTCACCTTCAGGGGCGGCGGGTCCGGACTGATCAACCTGCGCTGCTGGCTGGAGGGCGGCGCGGCGGCGCCGGCGGCCGAAGCGTGGCTTGCCGTGACGCCGGACGAAGGCGCGGCGGTGTGGCTGCTGGACAGCCTGTCGGCGCACGGACTCCTGGGCGCGGCGTTGTCGCCCGCGGATGCAGGCGCGCTCACCGGCTTGCGGGTGACGCCGCACGCCGCGGCCGGCCTGGCCGGCGAATTGTCCGGGCGGCCGCCGGCGATGATCGCCGCCACCGCCGCGCAACTGGCGCGGGTGGAGGTCGCCGAAGCTTGCCGCCAGCACGTGGCGGCTGGGGGCACGCTGCTGGTGACGCCGGACCTGACCTGGCCGCCGCCCGAGGTCGCGCTGCCGGAGTGGTGCGGCGCCTCCTGGGGCGCGGCGCTCAGCAACGACTCCGGACTCGCCTGGGTGGTGCTGGATCCCGATTCGTCTTTGTGGGACGATCTGCGCGACGCCGCCGGGAATCCGCTCTGGCGCGGTGTGCTGGCGACGCGCGCGGTTCCATTGCGGTTGAAGACCGCCAGGGCGGTGTCAGGTCTGTCGGATGGCACCCCGCTGATGGCGGCGACGGCGGTGGCGCGCGGGCGCGTCTGCGTCAGCGGTGTGGCCTGGCATCCGCGTTGGAGTAACCTTACGGGCAAGGCCGCCTTTCTTGCGCTGGTGCAAGGTTTGGCTTTGAGCGGGACGACGGATCAGCGCGTGGAACGCGCGGTTGCCGGCAGGCTGCTGGAGAGTGGGGCAGGGGGGCGGGACGACGACGAAACCACGACAGTTCCAAAGGCGCGGCGCGCGCCGGGCGGCGGCGAGGAGACGGTCACGGAAGTGCGGTGGTTGACTGGGGACACGGGCAACTGGAAGGTTTCGGGAACGCGGCTCACGGCGCCGCCGCGCGCGGGGGTCTACGAACTGGTGCAATCGAACAGCGTGCGCCGTCTCGCCGTGGCGGGAGAGGACCGTGAGGCTTCGCCGCGCCGGGTACGCGGCGACACTGTACCGTTGCTGGCGCGCGCGCCGCATCGTCTGGTGCGCGACGGTAACGCCACGGCCGCGGCGGCGGCGGCCCGTGCCGCCAGGCAGGGGCGCAGTCTCTTCGGCCCGTTGCTGCTGCTGGCCGTCGCCGCGCTAGTGGGCGAAGCGGCGATGGCGAAATGAACTTGGGCGTGACAACCATCGAGGAAACAAAGCGATGCTGCATGTTGTGGCGACACCGATAGGCAATCTTGGCGATCTGACGCCGCGCGCTCGCGCGGCGCTGGCGGCGGCGCAACTTATCGCTTGCGAAGACACGCGGCGCACCTGGGCGTTGTTGAGCGCCTGCGACATTCCGCGTCCCGAGATGGTCTCGTACCGCGAGGGACGCGAAGCGGAAGCCGGTGCGCGCGTGGTGGCGGCGTTGCGGGCGGGGCGGGAGGTCGCGCTCTGCTCGGATGGCGGATATCCCGGCATCAGCGATCCGGGTTACCGCCTGGTGCGCCAGGCGGTCGAGGCGGAACTGCCGTTCG
>JAQULY010000425.1 GCA_028718445.1 Kiritimatiellia bacterium | reverse complement strand
GATCTGTCTGATCAATAGCTATCCGGGCTATGCTCCCATGATGCGCGAGGTGGATGTGTTTACGAGCGATGATCCCGTCGCCATCACCATGCAACCGGCGGCATTCAACCAGTCATCGACCGATCTGCTGAACGGGCTGACAGGCGTCTGTGTCAATTGGTCAGGGGGTGCATACCCACCGTCGTTTTTGAACGATGCCACGAATTCCACGTTGCCGGATGGCAAAACGCACTGCACCGCGGCGACGGGAACCGCCACGTATGCGGTCGGAAATCTAGGCGATCGGTATCTGACAAGGGTGGATGTCTGGACTCCGCCGTCCAGCACCGGCAGCGACCGCGACGTGGTGGACGTTTGGCTGTCGCTTTCGTCCGATGGTGTCAATTTCACGCAAATCGCGGAGGCGGGACCCCGTTTTGCCGATGCCACCCAAACAAACCGGTTGAGTTTCACGTTCCGAAAAGGAGTTTATTCGAACTTCCAGTATTTCCGTTTGAGCGAAGGAATGCGAACGATTAAATATGGCGGTTGGTATTACGAAGTCGATGTGTTCGTCGAACGCCCCGCCGAGACCCTCATCGTCGTGAGATAACCGTCCGAAAAATCACGCCAGCGCGATCGCACTGGATCGGCACCGGCCGAATGCGTTTTGCGGCGCCACGATCATATTGCGTGAACACGAGCCCGCATTCGGGAATGAAGAGTAAACAACTCAAAATAGGGAAAACGAAATGAAGAAAACAGGGATTATCGTTGCCGTGGCCATGGGGCTCGGCCTGTCCGCTGGGGCGGATGGAGAATCATTCACCCTGACCCGGGACGGGCAGCCCGCTTCGGCCATCGTGTTGTCGGAAAAACCGCCCAGGGCCGCCCAGTTCGCGGCGTTCGAATTGCAGGAACACATCAAAGCCATCTCCGGCGCCGCGCTGCCGATCGTTCGGGATGCGGCGGCGGTTCCCGCGGGCCAGGTCAAGTTGCATGTCGGCGACGGCCCGGGCGCCCATGCGGCCGGGCTGACGCAGGAGGGGTTCAAGCTCCAGGAATACGCGGTGAAGTCGGGGCCCGAGGACGTTGTGCTGGTCGGCAAGGATGCCCCGGATTACGCCGTCGTGGCTTACGATACGACCGCGTTGGGGAACGGCAACAAAAATGCCAACTGGCCTGGCATCTGGGAAGAGCGGGGCACCCTGCATGCCGTTTATGATTTTCTGCAAGATGGATGCGGCGTGCGGTGGTTCAATCCGACCGACACCGGCAGCCTGATTCCCCGGCAACCGACGTTGACGGTGAAAGCCATGAATCGGCGCCGCGCGCCGACCTTCCGGTATCGCGATTGCGGTAATGGCCCGGAGTATGTCCGCCGAGTGTCCTTCTGGAGGAACCAGGAACAAGGGTATAAAGCCTGGGAAACGCCGGCCTTTGAAGACTTCCGCGCCCGGAATGGCGCCGGCGCGCACGCCATGAATATGAACGCGGCGTTGTTCATGCTCCGGATGCGCAACGGTGGCGAACTGTGCCGTGCGAACCATTCCATGTATCACTTCTATGAATTGTACTGGTCGCCCAGCGAAAACACGAATGCGGCCAAGTACTTCATCGGCAGGCGCCCCGACATATTCGCCCAGGGCCATGCGGGCGATCCGCCGCCCCAACTGTGCTACACCAGCACGGGAACGATTGACGCGGTGGCTCGCGAAGCGCTCGATTATTTCGCCAATGGGGGCTACACCTTCAAGGCCATGCTCAGCAATGCGCCCATGGGCGCCAGGAGCGGCGAGAATTATTTTTGTGTCGAACCCATGGATAACGGATCGTTCTGCAAATGTGCCGCCTGCCAAAAGCTGCTTGAAGTGGGAAAGGACTACGGCAATCAAGGCGAGCATTTTTCGCAGGGCATGCACAGCGACTACATGTTCAACTTTGTCAATGACGTGGCCAGGAAAGTCAAGGGTTCCTATCCCGACAAGAACCTCGTAACCCTGGCATATGGCACGCATGCCTGGCTGCCGAAGACCTTCAAGCTGGATCCTTACGTGGCGGTGCAATTCTGCTTTACGTCTTCCAGCGCCCCCTGGTTCACCTCGGAATACGAGTACGAATGGCGGTTGGCGCAGGCGTGGGGTGAGGAGGCCAAGGTTTCCGGCCGGCCCCTCTACGCCTGGAGCTATTCGGGCCATCTCTCCCGCTCCGCGGGCGAACGGGGTAATTTCCACTTTTTCCCCGGCTTCTTCGGGCATGCGCTCGCCAGGGAGATGAAAATGTATCAGTCCCATGGCTATCGCGGCATGTACCATTGCGGTCTTCCCCCCGAAATGGACACATACGTGTTGTTCCGGTTGATGGACAACGCCGATCTTGACGCGGACGCCCTGCTGGACGAGTACTTCACCGGGATGTACGGGGCCGCAAGCGCGCCGTTGAAGAAGTTCTACCTGTCGGTGGAGAAGGTCTATTGCGATCCCAAATTCCGGCCGACGGCGAAGGGATCCGATCCGCAAAGCGTGGAGACGGCCTGGGGACTTTTAGGAACAGCGGAACGCATGGCCGAGTGGGGCAAGCTGGTGGACGAGGCGAAGGCCCTGGCGAAAACGGAGCGGGAAAAGAAGAACGTCGCCTTGTTCGAACTGTCCATCTGGCAATACATGAAGCAGGGGCGGGAGAAATATGTGATGCGCAAGGCGGCGCCGATCCCTTCGGTTTCCGTGCCGGTCGTGGCGGCCGCCGCGGGAGATGGGAATCGAGTGGCCTGGGACCAGGCCGCGCCCATGACGGGCGGCTGGTTCCAAAGAGGGGCCGACAAGCCGGCTCCTCGGGCGATGACCGGCCGCATGGCCCATGACGGCGAGTATCTCTACTTCGAACTGACCGATGCCTGCGCGACGAAAAATCTGACGGACTCGCCCAGTATCGCCGCTTACGACGATTGGGAGATCTTCACGAGCACGCACCGCGGAACCCCGTACCGGCAATTCCTGGTTGGACCCACGGGCAGGGCGGGCGCCGTGTTGAACGGGGAGGTGAACTGGCAGATGTATGTGCGCTTTCCGGAACATGGCGTCAAGGTCGTGGCCGATACCTCGGCGCCCGACAAGTGGGTGAGCCGCATCGCCATTCCCCTGAAGAACCTCGTGCCCGGCGGAGCCAAGGCGGGCGACACGGTCTACATCAATGTCGTGCGCGTCTCGGGGCCGGCCATTTCGGGCGCCGGTTGGGGGATCGACACCTGGGTGCCCTTCACGACCGTGCACGAATTGGACCGCGCGGCGGAAATCGTGCTGCAGGTGGAATAATAAGTCCAACGCAATGAAGATTGGCATATTGTCGGCGGCGATTGTTTCGACACTGGCCGCCTGGGGGGGCGAGACGCCAATCGCCTCCCTCGATTTCAACAGCCTTTCGAATGGCTGTTTCAGGGACAGCTCCCCGTCCGACCTCCAAGTGCGGAATGCGGGCGGGGAATTGTGTCCTGGTGTGGACGGCTTCGCCGTACGCTTGCCCGGGGGGCCCAAGTGCGTCAACGTCGATCTTCCCGAGGCCTATCGCTCCCTCGACGCCGTGACGCTCTCCTGTTGGATCGCGCCGGAGGAAGTCGCGAACACGGAAGTCGTCACCGCGTCGGGCGAGAATCCAGGTGACGACGAGCTGCCGTTCATGCTGCGCTGGCGGGGGAACTGGGGATTCATCTTTTCGGTGGTTACCGCCGATCGGGAACGGCGGTTGATCCAGGTTACCGAACCGTGCCTGCAGGCGATCTCGTTCCCAAAACACACCTGGGTGCACGCGGCGGTCGTCTACGACGGGGTCAGGTCGTCGTTGTATATCGACGGCAAGCTGGCGGCGGCTCATGATTGGCCAAGCCCAAAGCCGATGGAGCGAATCGCCGAGCGGTTCAAGATCGGCGGCCATGCCGGCAGCTTCAAGGGCGCGATCGACAATCTTCGTCTCTACAACCGAGCCCTGCCGGCGGAGGAGATCCAATCGCTCTACGCCGAAAGGAGCGGTTACCGGCCGGCGGCCCCGGTTCGGAAGGAAACCGGGACCATCGATGGCGGCCCTTACGTGGGAAGCGCCCCCAATGCTTCCTGGATGACCTTTCCGCTGAAGAGCGGCAAGGTGTTCCTGTCCAACACGGGCGAAGTCAAACTGTGGGGATTTGCGCCGCGCAATCCCGCCAACCAATGGAATCACGGCTATTCGTTGGGATTTCCCGGACAAACGATTCGCGGCGATCAGTTCTATGAGACGATGACGGGCAACGTCACGATGCATCCTGACGGAGGCGGTTTGCTCGAACTGGAAGGCAAGACCGTCCAAGGGCTGAACGTGAAGCAACGGGTCGAGATCATCGAGGCGGATGAAATTCGGTTTCGATACGCCATCACGGCGGACAAGCCCGATGCGCCGCCGCCCGTCCTCTCCTGGCCGCATCATCTCATCTTCACCGCGTTGCGCTTTGTCGGCCACGACGACCGGGGTCTCGTCACGGGGACCTTCATGGACCTCGAGAAGGATCTGATCCTGAACGGGTTGACGGAGATCAACCTGGTCGAGAGCGATAATCGACTGGTCGTGAAGATGGCTCCGAAAATGCGCTGGATGATTCACGGCACGCGCGATCCCCTGCGGTGGAAGTCCGGCAACGCTTTGATTGAAACGGAAATCGGGATCGGGGACTGGCAGGGATGGACAACCGGCAAAACCGCTGTTCTGGATTTTACCGTCAAGCTGGAAGCGGACGATCGACCAGCCCGTCTGGATCGCGCGAAGGCGAAAGAAGTCACGGCCGATAGGCCATTCGACTTCAGCGGATCATACGCCCGGAATGCGGCCAAGCTGGACATTTTCCCGTCCGATCGCGATTTCCCGATCTACCTGGACGACGAACCGGTTTCCCTGACTCTGAATATTCCGGAGAAAGCCCTTCCCGATTCGGCGCGGAAGACGAAGTGGTTTCATTTGATGGGAACATACGACGGCCGGGAAGCGCGCCTGTATCTGAACGGCAAGCTTTTCGGCACGCGGTCTT
>JAQULY010000424.1 GCA_028718445.1 Kiritimatiellia bacterium | reverse complement strand
CGTCCACCTCGCGGCCCATGTCGAAACGACGCCGCGACAGCCGTGGCGCACGGCTGCCGTATTGGGTGAGGGGGAACAGGGGCTTCTGCGCGCAGCCGATATTCCCGCCGCGCCGGTAGCTGCGGAACTGGTGGTCCTGGCCGGTTGCCGTACAGCCGGTAACGAGGTCCTCGGGGGCGAAGGCTTGCTGGGCCTGGGAACGGGGTTTCTGGCGGCTGGAGTCCCAGTGGTACTGGCTACACTGTGGGACGTGGACGACCACGTGACCGCGCGCATCATCGCCGATTTCTATACTGCACTTGCCGCCGGCCACACTGCCGCGGGAGCTTTGGCCGTTGCGCAACGAGCACGCCGAGCCGATTCCCTGACCTCCGCGCCGTGGTATTGGGCGGGCTTCGTGGTACTCGGTGACGGCGCCAGAACGGTTATGGTCAAACCCCGCCGTCCGGCCTGGCCACTGATCGCGGCAATGCTGGCGGCGGCAGCGATACTGGCAAGCGTCGCAACGGTCGGCTGGAGGCGACGGAGCTGAACGGACGAACCCGACGGAATCACGGCGGGTAATCGGGTTATGGCACTCCAGGCGAATTGACGCCGCCGCTCCTCAGCGGAGCTTTCGCTTCAACATCATGGTGTACTTGCTGTCTTCAGTCTTGAACTCCGACGGATAGCTGTCATCTGGGGAGAACCTGATTTCCATGCTATCGTCGGAGTGAAAACGTACGATGCCGAACAAAGTGGTCCATTCGGAACCAGGAGCTCCGCACTCGCCGGTGCAGATCTGGATCCGCATGGGAGAACTGGTTACATCCAGCCGAAACCCTCCTTTGCGCTCGACGCCAACGCCGTCGATGTGCTTTTCGGTTGTCGTGTGGGTTCCGTTCCCACGGAATTCGATCTGACCCGACGCGACTCCTCCATACGGAGCCATTACCCATTCACCGACGATGAGTTCAGCAGAAGGCTGCGGAGCTGGTTTATCGCAATCTCCAATCCGACGTCCAGTCAGTGTGTTGGTTACCTGAGTGCCGAATCCTCCAATCGTCATTTGCATGGTTCCATGCATGCGGTCGCCTTCGAAGATGATCCGGCCCGTGCCGGTCATTCTGCCTTCGCCACAGACAATGCTCCAGGAGACGGCACTTCCCTCGATCTCAACCGCGGTGATTTGGCATTCTCGTCTTGCATCCTCGCTGACGGGAATGAAGTTGTCATCGGTCATGCATTGGACGTGCGTGACGGACTGCGATGGCATACCGGCCATCGCCGTCATCGTCGTGACTTCCCATTTGCCGGGAACTACCGGAGATGCTGTCCGGGCAACCCCGGCCAATAAGGCAACCAATAGGATTGTAACTGTCATGACAACGATCCTGTACATCCTCAGCTCCTTTTGTCTGCGATTCTACTGGTCCCAATGCTCGCGTGCGACACAGTGTCCTCTCTTTGAACGCGCTCGCGCCACGATCGTCACACTGGGAGGTGGAATACGCGGAAAACAAGATATGGACGACGCGGTCTGCCGGAGGCAACCAAGTGATCGCAGAGGAGCCCCAGGGCATTTACGCCGGCACTTCGTCGCGGGCCGCGTCGATCCGTTCGCTCCATTTCCGGAGCATGGCCTGTAGGTGGTCGCGATTGATCGGCTTGGTCAGGTAGTCATCCATGCCGACGGCAGGCAACGTTCTCGATCGCCCTTCATGGCGTGGGCCGTGATGGCGATGATGGGAAGGTAGCGGCCGGTCTTGGCGTTCCGGCGTCAGATCGCGACGGTGGCTTCGAAGCCGTCCATAACGGGCATCTGGACGTCCATAAACACTAGATCGAAGTGCTGGCTCTCGACCATCTCGACAGCTTGAACGCCGTTGGCGGCAAGTTGGACCTGATGGCCGCAGCGGCTGATCAACGTATGGGTCACGCGTTGGTTGATCGGATGGTCTTCTGCGACGAGGATCGATAGACAGCGCGTGTTTTCGCCTGGAGAATGCGCGACATCGCCGTGATGATGGGCGCGTAGATCATTCGGAAAACCGTAGTGCTGCTTGAGGTTTTCCTGTATCTGCTCGATATCTGTCCTGTTCTATCCGTTTTTCGACGAGTCGTTCCGATACTCCTGGTCTAGCTCGTAACTCGAAGTGTGATTTGCCATTTTGCGATTCGCGCCGTTCGATCCGCTTGCATCGCGGATGCTGCGCGCCTAACATCCTGGGTAGGAAGTCGAGCCCACGGTGCAAGGGGTCCGTTGGAGACAAACCGGTGACGTCGAACGCACAACAACGCGCCGCGCTCACCATCGCGACCCTCGCCGCGTTCAATACGCCGTTCATGGGTTCGGCCGTCAACATCGCACTGCCCGCGATCGGCGCCGAGTTCGCGATCGACGCGGTGCTCTTGAGCTGGGTGTCCACCGCCTTCATCCTGGCCGCAGCGATGTTTCTCGTCCCGATGGGGCGGCTCGCCGATATCCGCGGCAGGAAACGCGTATTCATGGCCGGGATGGGCGTTTTTACTGTCGCTTCGCTCGCTGCGTCGTTCACGAGTTCAGCGTCGTCGCTCATCGCCTGCCGCATCGCCCAGGGAATCGGCAGCGCCATGACCTTCGGCACCGGTCTGCCCATCCTCATCTCCGTGTTCCCCCCGCAACGGCGTGGCAAGGTGCTGGGCATCAATGTTTCGGCGGTCTATCTCGGGCTCTCGCTGGGACCATTCCTTGGCGGGCTCATCACGCGATACCTGGGCTGGCGCTGCATATTCCTGGCGGTCGTGCCCATGGGAGTGGTCATCCTGATCCTTGTTCCCCTCTATCTCAAAGGCGAGTGGGCGGAGGCGCGGGGCGAGCGTTTTGATCTAACCGGATCGCTTGTCTACGGCTTGGGCCTCGCATCGCTCATGTACGGCTTTTCTCGCCTGCCAGCGACGACCGGCATGATTCTCGTCGCATGCGGCGTTTTGGCGCTGGTCGCGTTTTACCGTATCGAGATGGCAGCCGGCGCACCCGTCATGAACATGGCGCTTCTGCGCAATAACGTTGTCTTCGCGCTGTCGAACGCTGCCGCACTCATCCATTATAGCGCCACCTTCGCAATCGGCTTCCTGCTCAGCCTCTATCTGCAATACATCAAGGCAATGCCGCCGGAAAGCGCCGGAATCGTGCTGGTGGCGCAGCCTGTCGTCATGGCGCTGTTGTCGCCGTTGGCCGGCAGTCTGTCCGACCGGTTCGAACCGCGCGTGGTTGCTTCCATCGGCATGGCGCTGACGACAGCAGGGCTGGTTTCCTTGATGTTTCTGGACATCAGCACACCGCTCGGCTTCATCGTCGCCGGTCTCGTTTCCCTAGGCGTCGGCTTTGCTCTTTTCTCCTCGCCGAACACCAACGCCGTGATGAGTTCGGTCGCGAGCCGCGACTACGGTATTGCTACGGGCACGCTTGGGACTATGCGCCTGGTCGGCCAGATGTTCAGCATGGGGATCGCCATGCTCATCTTCGCATTCGTGATGGGTCGGGTTCCGATTACGCCGGAGCACTATGGACAGTTCCTGACGAGCGCGCGCATCGCCTTCACGGTGTTCTCGATCCTGTGCTTCGCGGGGATCTTCATGTCGTTGGCTCGCGGAAAAGTCCGTTGACGGCCGGCACCGTGTTGTGGCTGGCGCGGGTCGGTCCCTCATGAACGGTCCGACCTAATCGCAAGGCCGGGACAACTGGACCAAGCGGATTCCTCCTTGGCGCTTCATGGTGTGAAACGGCAAACCGTCGGTGACCCCCGCGATCACTTGATCGGGATCGGTGACCAACGAGCCGCACAGGTAATCGGCCCCGCAGTCGAATAAGCTGGGCGATAACGGCGTCGAGGGCCCGAGCACGACAGCCACGGCGCGGGCCGCTTGGTCCAGAAAATAACCCAGCTTGCGGGTAAGCAGCGCCGAGCCGGTCACGGCCAAGACGTTTAGGCCGGCCAGGGCGGCGTCCCAGCATTCGCGCGCCACGGCTCCCGGCACATCGCGCAGTTCGAAGAGCTTGAGATCGCCGACTTGCTCGCGCAAGGACTCAGCAAACGGGAATTCGCCCACCAACCCCACGGTCTTGCCGCGTCCCAGCTTGGCGATGAGCGCCTCGGCCGGAGCATCGGCGGCGGCGATTGCATGGGCGGTCGGGGCATTGGCGGCGTTCAGAGCTGCCAACCCGACGCTGACGCTGAAGCGTGAATCACTGGTCAGAAGCGCGGCAGCTTCGGCTGCAGGCCGCCCGACCAACGAGGCGCCGAGTTCCGATTCTGCGGCCCTGGCTCGAGCGCCGAGCAGGGATGCCAGCCCCGTCGATCCGCCTGCCGTCACTGCAACGAACATGGGTCCGACGACGACGTGCTCGACCACGGCGTCCGGTCGCTGCAGCGATCGCAGAAGTCCGGCGATCAGCCTTCGTTCAATATCATCGCGTAGCGGCACATCGGGTAGATCAAGATCCTGGCGAAAGCAACGGCCGGTGTTCACGAATGATCTCCTTTTGCTCTCGGCCTCGCGCGGCTCCGTTCGACGTTATCATACCTGGAGCTGCAACGGTGACGGTCAATGTAATGCTCCGGCTCCCAACGAGGACATCCCGCGTGCATCGCGCTTGCCCTCGGGACGAGGCAGCGGACCGGCAAAGCCCCGAGAGTCGTGCTCGGCTTGCGCCGGTTGGGGTGGTCCTTTTTCGTCTCCTGTGTTACAGTGCGCTGTAAGCCGGGGACAGCTGCGGGTGGGCGCGCGGTTGTACAACCCGGGTAAGTGGCTGATCCTTAGGGAGGGAATCCTATGAACAAGCCAGATGGGATGGTGCGCTCGGTCTTGGTATTGGGATTGGCGGTTGCTGTCGCGTTTGCCGGAGCCGGCGATGCGGCAGCCGAGGGCCGTTTCGGTTTCTTCGGTGGATTGAATATCGCCAATATGGGCGGCGACATGGAGGATATCGGCAATGCTCTCGCAGCGGATTTGGAGGACGATCTCGAGATCGACGTGAACCTCGAAAAGTCCAGCAAGACCGGCCTCGGCC
>JAQULY010000423.1 GCA_028718445.1 Kiritimatiellia bacterium | reverse complement strand
TTCAGCACGCGACGGTATATCCGGACGTTGTCTATCGCCCCCATGAAGGGCTCCTGAGGGCCGCCGATCACGACCGTGCCGTTGCTGTCCGTCAGCAGGGGCCTGTCCTCGATGCCGAATGAGCGCAAGCTTGAGAGTTTGCCGTTGAGATACAACCGTCCCTCACGACCGTCGTAGGTTCCGATGATATGAAACCACTTGGTTCTGCGAGTCGAAGCCGGGATGGTCTTTTCGGGAATGTTGAACCCCAAGTCTACGGGTTCGTCATCCAGATAGATCGGGTCGTCGCGGTCCGCGGGATAGAGGTCCAGCTTTTCGGGCTTGCGAGCGTAAAGACCGGAGAAATCGAAAGGAAGAGAGCGCGTGATTTCCTGCGCCTTTGTCCGGTCCAGGCGGCAGGGCTGATCGTCCGGCTCGAGTTTGAGCGTGAAGTTCAGAACAGCCGTCTGTCCCGTCCATGCCTGCCAGTCGGACAGCCCCAGTTGCGAGGACTGCACACTATATCCACTCCGCCAAGCCTGGGGATCGCGCGTGCCGTGTATCAGCCACTCCATGCCCGGCCCCAGGTCCACAACCAGACGGTTGTCGCTGATGACCAGGTTGAGCTCAGCCAGTCCCCTCAACCGCAGATCCCGGTCCAGATCCAGAAGATTTCCCGTAATCAGGTGGCTCTGTACGTCGTGTCCCACGAAGCGCATGGCGGACGCGTAAAGGTACTGGGGCCAGAGCAGCACAGGCGCGGGGGCGGCCGGCGCGCCGGTCATTTCCATGCGACACTTGACGTCGTCAGCGGACGTGATTTCGACGCGTTGCCGGACGATCAACCCACTTTTGTTTTCTCCCCGCAACTCAAATAGCGCAGAACCGTCGGCTCGCAATTCGAGGTTGCCGGTCGCATTGGTGTAGAACCTTTCCGCCTGTTCCGCCTGGCCGGCCATCGCGATGGGGAAGGATTGGTCCCACTGATTGGCCGGATTCCGCGCCCCGGCGCTGCCCCACAGTTTGATTTCACCAGTGCTGGAGACTGCCATAACGCCGCTTTTGAGGGGCAGTCGCATCCAGCACGCCTGCAGCCAGGCCGAGGCATAGGGCAACCCATCCACCGTCCCGGCATGCATTTTCGGAACCTGCGCGGGCCTGTAACCGGACTTCTCGTCATGGAGGCGTTTCACCTCTGCCGCCGATAGAGCGCGGTCGTACAGACGCAGATTGTCCACGGCGCCCTTGAAGCACCCGCCGTGGCCGCCAATTTTCACGGGCCCCGCGATCCGTTCCAGTCTCTGCTTGCTCTTGAAGGCGGTTGAAGCGAGCGGCACCCCGTTCACGTACAACGTGTTCGTCACGCCGTCGCAAGTGGCCGCCACGTGGACCCAAGTGCGCCGCGGGTAGGACAGGCGGTCCACGCAGGCGGCCGGCGCGATGATGCCACGCCGATCGCCGTCCTCCATCCGCGTTTCGAAAACGAAAGTCCAGTTCTGGCGCCAGCGCAGCATGAAGGGCAGGCCGTCGAAACGGATGTCCGCCGCGGGTGCTGTCACGATTTCCTGATGGGCCGCTTCCTCGGGTGCCACCCAACACGAGATCGTCAGGCCTTCGAGCGCGCGGTGCTTTTCAGGCAAGTCAATGTTGACACACTTGGGGCCGCCTGACAGGCGGAGGGCAAGTCCATTCGCGCCTTCGGTCAGTTCCCCGCCCGCGTTGCGGGCCTTAAGCGCCAACGGGGAAGAATCCCTGAATGTCTGGTTGGTCAGGCAGTCGAAATCCAGATCGAGGAAGGGCCGCGCCTCCTCCCCAACCGCCGCCAGAGCGACTGCCGACGCCAACACCGGCATGATCCATTTCTTCATGAGTGGATACCTTTCAGCACAAAGCCGGCGACATCGGACGTCGGCGTGAATGAGAGCCGGTGCGGCGGGACAGAACGCAAAAGACTGTCCAGCGTGGTCAGCATGGGGTTCAGGAAGGCCGGCGCCGAGCGTGGAAAGAAGAAACCCGGGTCGGCGCACAGGTGCCGGAATGCTTGTGCCGCGCTGACCGGCTCCATGTCGTGGCGGGCGCCGTGCGCCAGCAGGAAGATGCCCTTCAGCGGCGCCGAGGCGGCGGACGCGCGCCGCGTGCCCAGGCTGGGCCAGGGCGAGCCATAGACATGGAAGCACCCGTCACGATCGTCATACCGCAGCAGCGTCCGCTCGTCCGAGAGAATCTCGCCGCCCGCCGCCTCCAACAAGCGCGCGATGGTGCTCTTACCGGCGCCGGAGGGCCCGATGAAGAGCAGTCCGCAACCATCGCGAACGACGCCCGCCGCATGCAGAAAGAGACCACGGCGCACCGCCAGCACGAAAGGCATCACGCTACGTACCGCGTAGAGCGCGCCCTTGACGAGATTTGCCCCGGTACCAGTTGAGCATTCTAACGGCGAGAAGACCATCCGTTCCGAAGCGATCTCCCAGGATAACCGCCAACGGCCCTCCACCCTGAACACCAAATCGAGACGTCCCTCGCCAAAATGGATCGCGCCGTTACGCGACTTTGTCACCACCGGCTGGTTGCTGTCACTGGGATTCGACCCGGCAAAAACAATCGTGTAGTCGGGCGAGATAAGATCCGTGGTACGGAACCGGGCCAGCAGTGTTTGATCGAACCGGGGAGATGACTCGTGACCCTCCGAAAGAACTGGCAACGAAAAATTGATTCCTGCCAGACTGACCGCGACCGGCTTCAACGCGTTCATTCCCGCCGTCGCCACGCCAACGGCGCACAAGCATTTATGAGAGCGGGTTGTAGTCCGCGCCGCACTCCTGCTCCTGGGTGTAGCAGTCGCCAAGCGTACCCGAAGTGCTGTCGCCGCTCACAGCGTTCTGCTCGGTAACGACCGGCGTCGTCCAGCCATCGCCGCCACCACCGGTCGGCGCGGAAATGCCGCCGGGCGCCGAGAGCCCTACCGAGGGCGCTCCCGCATCCGCGACGGGGTCGGACGAAACGTCGCCGCCATATAGGTCGTCCATTCTCTCAACTCCCACGCGCGGCCCTACCGGTTAGCCGTCGCACTCTCTCACAGGCCATACACTTCACCATCGGCGCTATATTCAATACGCCACCATGCTCGTCATACAACATGGCAGTACACATAACGCCTTTCAACCAAGAATCATTATCGCCTATTTCGCCATGCCATGCAATAGGCAATTTCTCGGCGCGAACCGCTGCCCGGACTCTTCGCCAGACCTCCAGCAGCGGCCGGTTCGCCAGAACCTCGCGATGATGGCGGATGGCGACACAGGCTTGCAGATAACCATCGGCCGCCACGAAGAACGAAGCTTTGCCCGCGCGGCAGGGATACCTGCGCCCGTCTACGGCGCGTTGTTCCAGGGCGGCACGCCGGGCCTCAAGCTGCCCCGGGTCCGACAACTCCACGGCCAAGGCCTCATCAACCGGCAACTGCTGCTCGCGCGGACGATGCGAACCGTTCACCGCTACCGTCAAGTCCGTCGAAAAGCGGAAAGGAATACCGAGCATGCGCGCCTTCTCGGCGATTGCCGCCACCTCGTCCCGGTTGGCGCGCATGGCCACGGTCTTGAGCGTGACGCGGAGACCGGCGGCGCGCAACCGTTCGATGCCAGTCCATTGCCGCGCGTAAGCGTCGGCCACGCCGGTGACACGCGCGGCCACGCCGGCCGTGGCGCCGTATAGCGTCACGTCCACCACGCAGGGAGGATACTCGACGAGGCATTCCAGCCGGGCGTCATCGAGGCAGGCGGCGTTGCTGAATACGGCCACCTCCATCCCCGCGCGGCGCGCGTGACTGTAGAGTTCCGTGAAGTCCGCGCGCAGCATGGGCTCGCCCCCGGTCAGCACCAACCGCAACACGCCGGCCGCCGCGGCTTCGTCCATGATCCGCAGCCATTCACCGGTAACAAGTTCGCGCTCAGCGTCAATGCCGGGGCCCGCATAGCAGTGGACACAGCGGAAGCAGCAGCGCCGCGTCAGTTCCAGCATTCCGTTAATGGGCAGGTCGCGCGCCTCGGCCGCGGCGCGTAACCGCGTGCTCAGCTCCTGTCCTGGCACGGTACAGATCATGTGCCCGCCGCCGTCCGGCGCGTCTCAGCCCCCGCCGCCGGACCGTCCGACGCGGCCGGCCCGGCCTTGGGCGTTGCCAGTCCCAGTCGCTCAAGCTCCGCGATGAACTGCAGTGTTTCGCGTCGCACGCGCGCGGGATCAGCCGGAAAACGCCCGGCCAACTGGCCGACGATCGCTTCGTCGTCACGCGCTCCGTCGAGCAGTTCCCAGATGGCCTGCCCGATGGCGTTGAGCGTGAAGAGGCTGCCCTTCATGGCCAGCGGCCCGCTCACCGGCACGAGCACGTGTTCATCGAACACGTGCCGCGCGACGATGTCCGGGTGACGCTGGTGAACCATGTCTAACGCCTGTTATTCCTTCAAGGCCGCTTGCGCGGCGGCCAGCCGCGCGATCGGCACGCGATAGGGACTGCACGAGACGTAGTTGAGACCGATGCGGTGGCAGAACCCGACCGTCTTGGGCTCGCCGCCGTGCTCGCCGCAGACGCCGAGCTTGAGCGCAGGACGCGTCTTCCGCCCCTCCTCCACGGCAAAGCGCATCAGCCGCCCCACCCCATCCTGATCCAATACCTGGAACGGATCGTACTCGTAGAAACCGCGCTCGACATAGTCACCCAGGAACTTGCCGGCATCGTCGCGCGAGAAGGCGCAGGTCATCTGCGTCAGGTCGTTGGTACCGAAGGAGAAGAACTCCGCTTCGGCGGCGATCTCCCCGGCGGTCAACGCGGCGCGCGGCACCTCGATCATGGTCCCGATCATGATGCTCAGCTTGGTCTTGCGTTCCTTCTCGACCGCGGCGATAGTCGCCTGGATCAGATCCTTCTGCGCCTGCAACTCCTTGACCGAGCCGATCAGCGGAACCATGATTTCCGGATGCGACCCCGGAACCTTGACGGCGGCTTCGCAAATCGCGCGCACCTGCATCTCGGTGACTTCCGGATAGCTGATGCCGAGACGGCAGCCGCGG
>JAQULY010000422.1 GCA_028718445.1 Kiritimatiellia bacterium | reverse complement strand
CGAAATGTCCGCAGGCGCGCGGGCGAACGGCTGCCTTGGCGCGAGATCGCCAGCAGATTGATCCCATACTGCGTTCTCAACATCAAGTCACGGGCGGAGCGGCCGATGATGCCGGACCCCGGCATGACGACGAGCTCCATGAGTACGATCTCATCGTCGTCGCGCTCCTCGCGGCCGCCGTCAACACGATCATTCGCGCTGCCGGCCCGATCGCCGTCGCCAATGTTTTCATCGGCGCGGCCGGACGTTTGAGCGCCGTTCGCTTCGTTGCGGCCGCGGTCGCCGTCCGTTCGGTGCGAATCCGCCGCCGTGTTCTCTTCGTCTGTGAGCTCCCGCTTGTCCTCCTCCAGTCGGACGTCGAGCGCGCTGATTGCAGCCGCCAACGACCTCGGCTCGGCTTCGATCACCAAGATGTCGCCGCCGCGGATCTTGCGGCCGAGGTGCGGCGCATTCAGACGAGTCTCGTTGCGCACGATGGCCACGATCTGCGCGTCGAATTCTTCGAGCATCCGCTCAGCGTCGCGCAGCGTCACGCCAACAGTCTTCGATTCGTCGCCAACGCGGGCTTCCGTCAGGTAGTTGCCGGTGACGAAGTCCTCGGCGCCCGCGCGTTGCCGCGCGGGGATCAGCCAGCGGCCGCAAATCAGCATGAAGGCAATCCCGGCCACGGCCACGGCAATCCCCACGGGTGTAAAGTCGAACATCGTGAAACTGCCCGCGTCGGTCTCTTGCCGGAACCCGGCGACGATCAAGTTGGGGGGCGTGCCGATCAGAGTGGTCATTCCGCCGAGGATCGAGCTGAAGGCCAGCGGCATCAACACGCGGCCCGGCGGCAGGTTCTGACGGTGGGCGATTTGGATCGCCAACGGCATCAGCAGGGCCAGCGCCCCGACGTTGTTCATGAACGCCGACAACAGCGCCGCCAGCGCGGACAATGCGGCGATGCTCAACCACGGTCCGCCGCGCTTGGGCAGGACGCGGTCGGTCAACATGTCGACTGCTCCCGACGTCTGCAGCGCGCGGCTCAACACGAGCACACAGGCCACCGTGATCACGGCGGGATGTCCGAATCCGAGGAACGCCTCGCTACGCGGAACGAGACCGGTCAGCACGCAAGCGAGCAATGCCGCGAGGGCCACCATGTCATGGCGCCAGCGGTCCCAGATGAACATCGCCATCGCGGCGACCAACACGGCGAGAATCAATCCCTGGCTCGTGTTCATCGGGGGGCCTGTCCGGCTCCGGCGCTGTCATCGCTGCGAGTGTAGAGATGGAATTCGCGGGTGGCAATCGGTACGCGTGCGTACCGTCCGTCGAGATCAGCGGCGCAGCGATCCTGGGCCACGACGAACGCCATGGTCGAATCGTTTCTCGCGGCGCCCAAGCGAGAGTAGCGGGCGAGATTGGTATGCAGACCCCATTGCGTCCACAGTCCGCGGCACATACCGATTTCGTAGGGCTGCGTGCGGTCCAGTCCGAGTTCGGCCTGCACGAAGGCGCCGATCGCCTTGACGTCCCGGATGGCTGCCTCGGAGCGGTTGTACGTGCCGATGCGGCTGGCCGAGTAGACCAGCACGGCTGCCAGTAAGAGTCCAGCGATGGTTTGCCACGCACGCAGCGCGCCGGGACGCTCGTGCACGCGCGCGACCAGTTCCGCGGCCGCCGGCGCTACCCACAGCGCGAAGGCGAGCGCGTAACAGGGAAACGACGGCAGCACGTAGAACATCGATTGCCGCGGGCTGAACACCAAGGGGATCGACCCGGCCATACCCAGCAGCAGAAAGACCAGCGCCCAGCGCCGAAGATCCGGTGCGGCGGCGTCCTGTCCGCGCCCGCGTCGTCCGGTCAACCAGATCACGCCGGCGGCGCCCAGCGCCGGCAACAGCGTGTTCAGCAGCTTGACGAGGAACCGGAACTGATTGTCCGTGCCGCCGCGCTGGCCGCTGAGGCTCGTCAGAAACTGCGTATCCAGATAGAGCGCAAGGTTGGACCTCGCCGCGGGGATGGCCAGTACCAGCGCGATCAAAGTCGTGACCGCGGCGGCGAGCAGCACCGTTCGCGCCGCGGTTCGACCCCAGCCCAGGCGCCGCGTTGCGAGTTGATAAGCGGCGAATGTAGCCGCGGGAAACAGGCCCACGATCCCCTTCGTCAATGCCGCCGCGACCATGGCCGCGGCGCCCAGCACAAGGCTTAGCAGCCAGGGGCCGCGGTCTCGGCACGCGCGCAGCAACGCCAAGACGGCCAACAGCGTGAAGATGGTCATGGTGTTCTCGAGCATGTTGTTGGCGTAGGCCCATGTCACCTGCGGATTCAGCAGCCAGAACAGCAGGGGCAGCCAGCGGAGCTCGCGCAGTTGCCGGCTGCCGCCGGTTGCCCGTTGCCACGCCACCACGATGAGCCAGCCGCAAACCAAGGCCGTGACGAATGAATAGACATGCTCGACCCAGGCGCCGTCGCCGAGCGCTCGGTAGAACAGCGATGCGATGTTCAGACCCAGAGGCGGGTGCTCCGCCCACACCGGGTCGGTCGGTGAGAAATACGGCCGCCAGAACGAACCCTGTCCCTCCGCCAGATTGCGCGCGAGGACCGCATAGATCTCGCCGTCGAGAAACGTTCCCTCCGACAGCAGTTTCGGCAGCATGAGCGCGCCGCCGTAAGCGGCCGTCAGCGCCCAAAACGGCCAATGGCGCCAGGTCGAGGACACTGCCGCGCCGGTTGCTGTTGCGGAGCGACGCAACGTCATGTCGAGGACCCCCGATCATGCCCGTCCGACCAACCACGCGCCCAGCAGGATCAGCGTGGTGCCGGCCAGCAATTTGCCCGCCGCCACCTCGCGGAACTCCGAGAACACAACGAGCGCGAGCAACACCACGACCAGCGTGTTCAGGTTGTAGAGGGGCGCCAACTTGGACAGCGGCACACCGTAGCGCGACAACCCGAGCGCCACCAGCGCCATACCCAGCCCCCAGCTCGCGCCGACTGTGCCCGAGAGCGCGGCGGTAGGCAAAGACACCGCGCGCGACGATCCCGGCGAGAGGATCTGCGTCGCGCCGCCGACGATCACCACGCCCAGTCCCAAGCAGAGCAGATAGGGACCGAGACCGATGCCGGTCCGCATGGTTACTTTTTGCAGCAGGCCTGTCGCGCCGAAGGCCAGGGCAGGCAACAACCCGCCGATCAACAGCCCCTTGAACTCCACGCTCCGTCCTTTCCGCCGCGCGCAGTCCGCGGCTCAACCGGCAAATCGGCCCGGATCGGCAGCGGATTATAGTGACGCAGCGGACGGCATGTAAAGCGATGGTACCCTTGTCGTCGGGTCAGACCGATCCCGCCAGCACGAAGATTCCCACGGCGATCAACGCTGGCGTGGCCAGGTTCAACACCACGTTCTTACCCATATTGGGCAGCAGCCGTTCGATGTTTGCGGCGTGCGCGCGCACTCCCCGGAACGTTTGCAGGGCCAGCGGCGCGGTGAGCAGTCCGAGGAGGGCGCCGGCCGGCAACAGGCCGGCAAGCCAGCCGATCACCGGCGCCGCATACGCGCCGACCAGGAAGAGCCCGTACACCACCACGCCGCGCGCGAGGCCGGCCTGGATGATCAAGTGGCGGCGCCCTACTGAGCGATCCGGCTCGAGGTCGGGAAACTGGTTCAAGAGCAGCAGATTGCTGACAAGGAAGAACGGCGTCAACGAGGCGATCAGACCGGTCCAGGAGTAGCTGCCGGCCAGGCAGAATTCCGTGCCCATCACCATCATGGGTCCGAAACCAAGTCCGGGCGCGAGCAGACACAGAACGGCATTGCGGGTGATCTTCGGCGTGTAGGTCACGATGTTCAACAGCCCGAGCAGACCGAGCGGCAACAGACCCCAACCGCGCACCGTGAGGAAATAGACGCCGACCGCCGCGGTAACGCCCAGGGCCGTCAGGCCGGTGACGAGCGCGAAGATCGATTTGTCCGGGTTGGCAGGCAACGTGCCGGTTCCACCGGAGAACGGGGTCTTGATGGTTTTGAGGTCGAGACCGCTGCGGAAGTCGGAGTACTCGTTCAGCGCGTTGACCGCGATATGAGCCGCCACTGCCCCGAGCAGTAGGAACAGAAAATGACCCCAATCGGTCGTATATCCGCGCCAGCGGGATACGGCCAAGCCCACAACGACGCAGGCCGGAGTCAACAAGAGGAAATTAAGCCGCATTGGTCCGAGAATCGCGGCCCGTGTGCTGCTCATCGAGTGCCTCCAGGATCGCAGGGTCTACTGTGCAGATGACGTGCGGGTCGGCCAAAAGAGTAGCGGCTGGCCGCAACGATCGCCAGGGTCGAACTCGAGACCGCCTATCGGGTGGGAGGCGGCAAGAATTTTGCGATTGAGAATTGTTTTCTTAAAACCTTAAGAAAATTGAAGTTACAGTAAAACGGTTGTTGTTTCTCGGCCTCGCGTATAATACGTTCGCCGTGTCATCGCCAAGAGACTCGACCAGAAGAAAATGATTGAGCCAGTAAAGACCAGACGGATGAACGACAAGCGCGCTGCGTTCACAACCGAGCAGCGAAAGGGAGGGTTGGAATGAGGCTTAGATTACTCCCCGTGATACTCGGCATCCTCGTCCTCGTATTCGCCATGGCGGCGTGCGAAGGCGATGTCGGACCGGCGGGTCCAGCGGGTCCGGCCGGCGAGACGGGCGCCCCGGCGCTCAACACCTGCGCCGGGTGCCACAACGACGACTCGGTGCTGCTGGCGGTCGAACTGCAGTTCGCGGAGTCGCTGCACTGGAACAGCGAGGAATGGACGCGCAGCGGCCCGCAGTACTACGTTTGCATGGAATGCCACAACCACAACGGGTTCATCACCGCGGTGGTCAACGGAGAAGCGTTGCCTCAGAGCTTCGAAAATCCGGCGCCGATCAACTGCCGCACCTGCCACCAAATTCACACAACCTACACCGAGGACGACTACGCGCTGACTACGACGACGGCGGTTGCTCTGAAGGTCGGCGGCGGCGTCTTCGATCACGGCGACGGCAACCTGTGTGTCAACTGTCACCAGGCGC
>JAQULY010000421.1 GCA_028718445.1 Kiritimatiellia bacterium | reverse complement strand
AAAGGCGAGGATTTGCGACGCGGCCCGGCTGCCGTCTTTCTCCTGAAACAGGACGTTGTAGTTCTGGTTGCTCTTGAACGGCGGATCGGCGTAGACCAGATCAACGGACGCATCCGCCAGATAGCGCCGCATGATGTCGAGGTTGTCGCCGTAGTATAGGGTATTGCCCATGCCTCACCGCTTCCCGCCATGCCATAACGTCTCCCGGAGTGAACCACAATTACGCCGGCATTTCAACGTCTCCCTTTGGCGTCTCCATTTGGCGTTGTCTGCGACTAGGCGCAAGGCGCAATTGCGGTTCACTCGGTGCGCGCTCGTGGCTGTCGGGTCACTCTCGGATGTCGGGTCTCTTGCGCAAACGCCGCGCTTGTGTTACACAAGTAACTGCGTGCCGCTGAAGTGGATGAAGGTCGCTCCCGTCGCGCTTGCGCGGCGGGGGAGGAAAGTCCGGACTCCGCAGGGCAGGGCGTCCCGTGGTTAACGCGGGAACGGCACCGCCAGACCGGTGCCGATGGAAAGTGCCACAGAAACATACCGCCATGACCGCAAGGTCACGGTAAGGGTGAAAAGGTGGTGTAAGAGACCACCGGGTACGGGCGTAAGCCCGGCCGCCAGGTAAACCCCGCCCGGAGCAAGATCAAATAGGGGGACGAAGGCGCTGCCCGCGCCGGCCCGCTTGACGGGAGAGTCCCCGGGTTGATCGCATAGATAAATGACCTTAACCCGTGCAAACGGGCTTACAGAATCCGGCTTATGATCCACCTTCAGCGACACGCATTTTCCCTGACCGCGTGGGCGGCGATCGCGACGGCCGCGGGGTTGCTCTGGGCGGGCGCCGCCTGGCGGCAGGCTTTCACCGGATTTGCGGCCATGCGCGCGGAACCTCTGGCCCCCGGCGCGCCAGCCGCCTTCGATCTAAGTCAGGTCGCGCTGGACTTCGATCCGGCGCTGGGCGACACGCTCAGGCCGTCCGCCGGCCGTGACGCGGCGGCGACCGGCGGCAGCGTGGGCAGCCGCTATCGTCTGGTGGGCGTGATGTCCGGCCGAGGCTCCGCCGGCGGCAATCTGACGGCCATCATCGAGGCGCGCGCTTCAGGCACGCAGTGCCGCGTCAGAGCCGGCGATCGGCTGGAGCCGCTGGTAAAGGTCACGGTGGTCAAGCGCGACGAAGTGTGGGTGCGCGGGCCGGGAGGCGAGGAGTGCCTGATGAAGGACCGCCGCGGGGCGGTCGGCACGATCGCGGGTGCAACCGGCGGCGGCGCCGGGGAGGAAGCCTCGGGCGGTACTGCCGCGGCCAGATTCGGCGGCAAGCAGACCGCCGAAGACCAGTGGCAGTTCAGCCGCGATGCGATCATGAGTTACTACCGTGAACTGCTTGACCAGCCCGAGCGGCTCGTCAAGGTGTTTGACTCGCTGGCGCCGGTCTATACCGAAGCCCACACCATCTCGGGTTACCGCGTCAACATCGAGGGTGAGGCGGACTTTTTCGATGCCGTCGGCCTGCGGCAGGACGACGTGGTCAGGAAGGTCAACGGCATCGAAATGACCAACCGGCGGCGGGCGGAGAATCTGATCCGACGGTTCGCGCAGCAGGGACTGGACACGGTCGTGATCGAGCTGGAGCGCGGCGGGCAGCCGGTCAAGCAGACCTACGAGACGCACTAGCGCAGCCGGTTAGTGTTCGCGTTTGCGGTTCTCGCGCAGTGTGCGCGCGGCTCGGTCCAGCCGCGCCTGCAGCCGCTCGCCCTCGGTGTCCGGCGGCGGGGAGGCGACCGGCGGTTTCCAGTCACGCTTGACGGTGTGTACCTCCGGCAACGTGACTTCGCCGCTCAGCAGCGCCCCCAACAGACTGAGCGTGCAGACGCGCGCGGCGTCGGACTCCACCAGGAACTGCTCCAGCTCGGCATCCTCGACACCGGGCGGCAAGGGCGGCACGCAGGCGGGACAGCCCTGTTCGCACTCGCAGTCGGTGAGAACCTCGCGACAGAGGCTCAACGCGGTCTCCACCTGCTCAAAGATTTTCTCGGCATAGCCGACGCCGCCGGCGATGGCGTCGTACAGGTAGAGCGCGCTCATGAAGCGCTCCACCGGCTGTTGTCCGGCGGGCGTCTGTCCCTGCGCATCGGCCTCATCGTCCAGCGAAAGGTCGGTCTCGATGTCGCCTCGATCGGCCAGGCAGAGTCCCGGCGCAACCTGTTTCAAAATATAGCGCAGGCCGAAGAGCGCGGCCTGCAGCCAACGCCGGTCGTGATGCTCGATCGCCCGCCGCCAGGTCTCGGGCGGGCGCAGCGCGAAACCGGTGGTGTCGTACTCGAACGAGGGCAGCGTGATGGGGCCGTAACCGACGTTCTCCAGCGTGCGCTCGCGGATCTTCTTGTAGAGCTTGGGCTGCTTGTTGACATGGACGGCGCCGAACTTGAGCGTCGCGTCGCGCACGGCCTTGCGCTCCTCTTCGGCGGTCAACTCCACGCGGCTTTCCCAGACCGCCTCGGTGTAATAATCCACCGCCACCGGTTCCACGCGGCACAACTTCTTGTCGAGGTCCAGTTCGAGCGACATGTAGCGCCGGCCAAGGTGCTGGTAGATGGCGTCCTTGTAGAGTTCGCCGCGGGCGCCGATGGGGTCGATCTCGCCGATGACCTCGCCGCCGCAGTAGATCTCCACGTTGTAGTCGGTCATGCCGCGCAGGTTGACACCCCGTGCGGGGAAATCGGGCAGGGCATAGCGCCAGCAGTCCTTGTACGGCTGGAGCGTGCCGTCCTCCTTGAGCACATCGAGGGCGATGCCGTAGGCGCGCGTGGCGAAGGCCGGTTCGTCGGCGCGCAGCGGGTGCTCATGGGCCGCGCAGGGCAGGTGCTGCAACAGGATATAGGGATTGTCGGCGTTTAGCCAGGCGCACTCCACCGGCGCGCCGAGCAGGAACTCGGGATGGTTGACGAGGTACTGATCCACCGGCGTGTCGCGCGCCACGAAGACGATCAGCGCGCGCTGGCCCTTGCGTCCGACGCGCCCGGCCTGCTGCCAGAAGCTGGCCACGCTGCCGGGATGTCCCGAGAGCAGGCAAAGGTCGAGGTCGCCGATGTCTATGCCCAGTTCGAGGGCATTCGTAGTAATGATGGCCGCGATGCGTCCCTCGAAAAGGTCGCGCTCGAGCTGGCGCCGTTCGGAGGGCAACAGCCCGCCGCGGTAGGGCTTGACGCGCTCGCGCAGTTCGGGATGGCCGTCGGTCACGGCGCGGTGCAGGCGCTCCACCTGCTGGCGCGCCTTGCAGAAACAGATCGTGCGCACGCCGGCGGACGCGGCGGCGCGCAGCAGCGGCACGGTTACGGACGAAGTGCCTTTCCGGTAGGCGACACCCGGCCCCTGCACCAGCGGCGGGTTGACGAGGTAGAGGTCGCGCCCGGGACGCGGCGACGAGTCGCCGGCGACCACCTGGAAATCCCGCTGAAAGAGCGCCCGCACGTGTTCGGCGGGATTGCCGACGGTGGCGGAACAACAGACGAACTGCGGGTGTGAGCCGTGCATTTCGCAGACTCGCAGCAGCCGCCGGAAGACATTGGCCACGTGACTGCCGAAGGCGCCGCGGTAGGCATGCACTTCATCCACGACGATATAGCGCAACCGGCCAAGGAAGTCCTTCCAGCCGCGGTGGTGGTTGGGCAGGATGCCGGCGTGCAGCATGTCGGGGTTGGTGATGACGAAGTCGGCGCCGCGCTGGATGCGCGTGCGCTCGTCGGCGGGCGTGTCGCCGTCGAACGTGCCCAGTTTGCGGCTGGCGATGGCGGCATGCAGCAGCCGTCCGAGGGTGCCCTCCTGATCGCGCGAAAGCGCCTTGGTGGGGTAGAGCAGCAGCACGCCGAAAGGAGCCTCAGCGCGACAATAAGCGCTGAGGATCGGCAGCAGGAAGGCGAGCGTCTTGCCGGAGGCCGTGCGCGATACCAGCACGGTGTCGCGGCCGGCCGAGACGGCCTCGAAGGCTTCGGCCTGGTGGGCATACAATTGGGTAATGCCGTCGGCGCGCAGTACCTCCGCCAGGCGCATGTCGATTCCGGCGGGGAAGGGGACCAGGCGGCCCGGCTCGGACGGCAGCGCACGATGGGCGCGGATCTGGCGTTCGAACCGCGCCTTGAGAAGGTTCTCGACGGTGTCCAGCGGAGACATCTCCAATCTATTTACCACAGCGCCGCGCGGTGCGCCAACGCAAACGAACCGCAGCCAGCAACAGCCTCCAAGCAGTGCAACATCTGCGAACCATGAGAGGTTCTCACGCGCGAGCTCGCGCTACAACTCTTCACACTGCATCGGCCAGCGATATGGGCGCCTGGAACTTCGCCTTGAGCGGTTCCATGCGTGCCTGAAGCAGGGCGACGGCGGAGCGGGCAACCTCGTCAGTCGAGAGACGGTCGGCAAGAAAAGAGACATCGTAAAGAGTGGGATCGTCAATGTCGCGGCGGTAGTGCTCACGCAGCAGGCGCGCTTTCTCCGCGTCCCCATCCTGCAGCCGCCGGCGGACAACGTTATCAGGCTCCTTTTCATGGTCATGCAATACTTTCAGCCGTCGCGGCATTGACGACACCAGCCGCAGCCGGACGCCCGGGCCCTCCAGCACCGCGGCCTCGGCGGCGGCGGCGCAGCCCACCACGACCACGCGCCCGAAACGCAGGAGAAACGCGATCACTTCTCCCACGCGACGGCGCGTGTCATACTGTTCAGGCGTGCCGACCAGCATCTCGTAGACCATCTGGTGCACGCCCTTCTCGCCATAGCGCTCCGAGATCATCTCATCGAAGGAGGCGGGCACGGCCCCAGTCTTGATCATCCAGGCGCACAACTGCTGATCCATCAGTTCCCAGCCGCGATTCCAGCCCTGGTCGGGCAAGCGGTCAAGTCGGGAGATGATGGCCCTTCCCACTTCGTGGCTCGGTACGCCCTCCTGCCGGGTGAGCGTCACAAAGGGATAGAGGCAGCATTCCGGCGGTCGCACCTCGGCTGGCGTCTTCAGGAACATCTTCAAGGCGTCGATCAGTTCACTCACGGTGTATACCTCACAACTTGTGCCGGCGCGACGGCCCGATACTGTC
>JAQULY010000420.1 GCA_028718445.1 Kiritimatiellia bacterium | reverse complement strand
TTCGGCGGCGGCACAGTGGCAGGCGGAGCCTGCGATGACCAGGACCCAGATCGTCGAGTGGCCCAAGTCCGCCGACCTCACCGTCAAGTCGCTCACCGCGTCAAAGGTGGCCGCGGCCGCGGTCGAGGTGAAGCCCGACAGCTGCATCGCCAATCCCGCCGCCTGCGACGCGCCGGGCATGGTGACGACTGTCATCACCGGCAGCGGCATAAAGGTCGCCTCGCTGCGCGCGGCCGACAAGAAGCTCGTCCCGCACAAGTGGGTCTCGCTGGGGTTCAGCGACGGCGACAAGAACCTCAAGCTCGAGCTTGCCGATGACGTCTCGAACCGGCAGTCGGTGATGGAGCTCCTCCCCAAGGCCGTCCAGATGCTCGAGTTCAGGGTGCTCGGGCAGAGCCGGGCGTCTCTCGGTGTGGACCACTCCGGCCGGGCGTTCATGGAGGTCAAGAAGGACAAGATGAAGGACCTGCCGGTCCAGCAGTGATCCGTCGAAGCTCGCGCGAGGGGCGGGATGGGCCACTATTCCTGGGATGAGGGATACGACAAGGAATATGAATATTCCGTTGAGGTGACCGACGACCGGATCCTGTGGCATCTGCAATTTGACCCCCAGTGGAGCGATCCACCGCAGGATGAAACGCAGTCCTTCGAGGATTTTCTGGCGCACGGCCATCCGTCCGGTTTTTCCGGCGCCTGTGATGACGACATCCGGAAAGAAGTCCTCGGAAAAATAAAAGCCGCGGGCTACCGGCCGTACCCGGCGTCGGGGGGTCATGTCCCCCTTTCCGAGATACCCGCCGCTGACGGGCCCATGAAGATTTCATGGGCCCGCACCGCAGGGGCGGCCGAGCACACGGTGGACATCAACGCGACTGAGGTGGTCGTCGCCACATCATATGGCAACCCGCACGCGGGCGGGGGAGGGGCCTCCTGCAGTCACGCCGATTTCCTGAACGGCCGGCATCACCGGATTGTCCGCGATCTTTTCGGGGAGGGAACGCTCCGCGAGATCATCTCCTATGTCAAACGGGCCGGTGCACATCCGGAATTCATTGCAATCAGATCCAAGCTGGATGTCCGCAAGCAGTTCATCCTGGACATCCCGGAAGACAGGCGCATCAAGGGCATCGTGGAGCATCCAGCCCTGGTGGACGGGTACACGTGCTACGGCAATTGCGGCGGCTACGACACCGCGTGCGTCAACGGCCGGCACCGGTTTTACATGGGGAAGCTGGGGGATTTCGTCGAGGACACCCGGACCAAAAAGCGCAGCCGGTTTCAGGCGCCGGGGTCCTGCGTTTCAGTGGTCGGTCTGGACGCGCGCTTCTACTTCGTGTCGTGGGACAACTTCTGGGTGGTGGATGCCGGCGGGCGGACCCTCTTTGAGACATACAGCCTGAAGGACCAAAGCAAGGAGCCCATCTTCGGCGGTGCGTTGCGCGCGGACAGGACCTACCGGCTGAAAAGGAACATCCTCGTCCATGTGTGGTGGGTCT
Organism: Kiritimatiellia bacterium; assembly: GCA_028718445.1. Lineage (GTDB taxonomy): Bacteria > Verrucomicrobiota > Kiritimatiellia > RFP12 > JAAYLN01 > JAQULY01. Next base: position 3,592 of record JAQULY010000420.1, on the reverse strand, counting down.
GCAGCGACCTGCCGGACAGCTATCTCCGGTTTCATCCGGAGAAGCTGAAATTCACCGGCCGCTACGACGCCCCCCGGTGAGGTCCCACGCCCGATTCCGTACCTGTCACCGGACTTCCGAAACGACATCCGTGAAAAAGGCGACGCGGTTGTCGAAGTCGCTCACGAGAATATGGAAGAGCGGCTTGGACATGACACACCTTTCACGCGCCCTGCGGACTGCAGAGCCCACTTTTAAGGAGCAGCTCCTGGTGGACCGCGATCGCGCGCGTGGCGATCTCCGTCTTTCCATCGGCTTGAAGCTTCTCCCCGATGATCGGCAGGTGGTAGTTCACATCGCCCTTGCTCACCTCCAGGGCCTTGGCGATCCCCGCGAGCGTCCCTCCACGCAGCAGCAGCTCGACGATCTTCACTTGGATCTCTGTGAGGCCAATCTCCTTGAGCACTGTGAGATTGGCTGTCTCGGGATCGCAGTCAACGAGGACCTTGTAGGTCGGGGTACCGTCCGGCGTCGGTTCGGCACGGGAGAGATAAACCCGGCAGATCCGGTTACCGCAGACCACGTCCTTGACGGCTACCTTCGGTGGCGATTTTTTGCGGTTCAAGGTGCGCACTAAAAAGCGGATAATCTTCCGGAAAGACGTTGGTGGCCGCCCCCCGTTAACCTTTACTCCAAAGATCTGCGAGAGACAGCATTTTACCTGCCGGTCCTGGACCAAAGGTGTCCCGTCCTCCCAGGCGACGAAAGCCACGCGTCCGGTGATGGAAAAAATCTGACTCTGGACTTTCCTGTTGAGGTCATCGAGTTCCATCTCGATCGCCTTGGTAAAACCCGCCGCGAGCAGCGGTCCGAGGAGCCCAAGGGAGGAGACTTCAGCAGGAGTGAACGGCGGGCTGGTTTTTTCCCGCCAGAGAGTGAGCCAGGCGCCCCAATGCCGAGACCGGTTGAAGTAGAGGAGAACGGTCAGGGCATCGTAAAATTTCCTTCCGGCGCTGATCTGTTGCAGCCATGGATCCCTTGCTGCTGGAGCACGAGCCCCATCACGAAGCGAAGCGGCGTGAAGATACGACCCGGGCTTCATCGAGCGGGCGTACTTGACCGCAGGGTTGACCTGCAAGTTCTCGATGGAGGAGTCGCAGAAGACACCCACGGGGAATCCCTTGCTTTTATAGCGCAGGCCAGTGCCGGTCTTCAGGTTGGCAAAGAGACAGTCGTAATGTTCGTACCAGACGAGTCCCGGGAGGAACCGTTCGATTGCTTGGTAGCAGTCGCCAAGGTGCCGTGCCCCGATCAAAGCCGTGCCCAACTCCACGCCCTCGGTCATAGAATGCGACTGAGCCATCTACGAGAACCCCCAAGACACAGAGATACACGTGCCCGTTACTTTCGGCCTCAGGATAGCCAGACTCCACAGGCCTAAACTGTCTGTCATATAGTAAGTGCCACAACTCGAAAAAATGGCTCGCCTGCCCCGTCGACGACGGGACACAGGGGAGGCCTGATTCCTCCTATCCCACTGTATTGAAACAGAAAAGTGGCTGCCTACTCCGCCGAAGCAGCCGGTTCGCTGCGAAGGCTGGATCCGACTTGCCCTGCGGACTTTGATGAACACGTGCCCCGATAAGCTTCACTTTACCGGAGTTGCAGGCAGGGAAGTACTGGACTTTCGTCTAGTTGACATCCGATCACTGGATGAGTCAATATTCTTCTTGCAAGGCGAAGATACCACCAGACGACCGAGAATGCCGCACGCCGGTGGAGGGGACGAGCAGGGGCCACAGATCCGGACGCGATCGCGAGTGCACGGAGGGAGCGATGGCGAAGAGCGTGAGGGAGAGTCTCGAACTAGGTGGCCTGATAGTAGTAGCTCTCCCAACACGACCACTACATAATAAAGAGAAAACCTTCGGTGGAATCATCTGAAGGGAACGGCATGCGAGGCTTCAAACGATTTGTTTTATCCCGTGTGCGCCGAACTCCGTTGGAACGGTTTTATAGTTGTTGTGACGCCCCCCAAAAACCGTGGGAAAAACGAAAATGCCTTTTTCTCAAGGAGGTCAAGATGAAACATACTTCATGCCGCCTCGTCGTTGCAGCCATTCTAGCGCTTTCGATCGCCGCGATTCCTTCGATCGCTTCGGCTTACGGTTGGTGCGGCCCGGGCGTGAACAGGTTTCCACCCAATCCGGACAAAGGTGGAGGCGGTGACAGCAGTTCATCCTGCGAGGAAACTGCCGGTGATCCGATTCAGATCAACTACAACGGTTCGCAGAATCATACATTCAGAGATACTCTCATCAGAGGGGCGGTCCTAGATTTCGACCTGTTCAGGACATACGTTTCGAACGTCGAGGCTGGGGCCGATTCACCAGCAATCAAGGAGACGACACTTTCTGGCATGTTCCCTTTCAGAAGCGTCACTAAAATGGAACCTGACGGCGATAACCGGGAGTACAGCGCAAACTGGAAGCACAGTTTCCAAGTATACGTGTCGAACTTCTATGACAGTTACTATGACGTCGTGGCGGAGACGGGGAAACCCTATCCTTTCGCAAGACGTTACTGCAATCCTCCGGATACCCCTTGCAACGATGACACTGCGTACAAAATGGACACCGCAGATCCATTGAACATGACTAATCTGTTCATTGTGTATAAAAACGAGAGGCCTATGCAGTTCGTATGGATCAAGGAAGACGGCAAACGGTACTATTTCCGCAGTTGCTATGACTACACCAGAGAGTACAGGCAGGAGCTTTTCGAAGACGTTCGTGATGCCTGTGACGGTCTGCACCCGGAGAGCGCTCGACTCGACAAGATCGTCGCCGCAGACGGCGTCCACACGATGTTGCTATCGTACAACCTGCCCGGGACAGCTTGGAACGCCGAGAAAGGCAAGTATGAGCTCGTCCGAAGCTGCAACGATTGGCAACTGCACCAGATTGTAATGGACAATGGTATTCCGATAGTTTTCGACTATGGCGTGTGCCATGCGTTCACCGAATGCCTGGACTCGGATGGGAAACTGGTTGCATGTGGCTCTCCAGGCGCACAAGACCCGCACGTGACCGAAGTCCCTTCTTTAAAGGCTGTTCGTGCGGCAGCTGGGGATGTGGATATAGTAAAGTACGACTACGAAGTAGTGAACTATGGCTCCAGAATTTTATGGGAAAATGAGTTGTTGCCATGGGGTCACGACCTCGTCCTGTCCAAGGCGCAGCATTTTTCGAACGGGAACTACACGGGCACCGAAATCTATGACTATCAGGCGCCCGGATTTGGTGTGAGCGAGACGTTGGCCAAGGACTCGGGCTATATGAAAACAATTGGCGCGGCGCGAACAGTGGATGGTCCGGAAGAAGTCACCGTGTTGTCGGTAGAGCACGCCAGTGCGACAAATGGGTATTTCGGTGACGCTTCAGGTCATCCGGATAAGTTCGTGCGGGAATGCAGACCAGACACGGAGCATTACCCGCTCGACGAGTACTTCTTGTACAACTGTTTCATTGCGACCGGCAAAGATTTCCGCCTGTACTTTGATGGTGGTCCCAGAGAAATCTATGAGGTGAACGCGCCAGTGCTTATTGACTTG
>JAQULY010000419.1 GCA_028718445.1 Kiritimatiellia bacterium | reverse complement strand
GACGCCCCAGGAGTCACCGTAGAACACCACCTTTGAACCATCGGGGATCAGTCTCTTACCCCGATAATCCGCGGGATGATCGTAGCCCCACCAGGTTGTCGTCCCGATTCGCACCGTCGATCCGGTGGAACCAAGGACCTTCACGCTGACGGTTCCCTGCCGCGCATCGGTGAAGGGCACCGTGATACGCTCCAACCCGATGATCGTGGCGTTGGAATAGGCGATTGCGCCGTCAAAGGTGGCCACGACCTCAATCGGCCCGACGCCCTCCCTGAGCCCCACGTACGTCTCAAGGTAGCCGCTTGCGCCGCCGAGTTCCACACTGGCCGTTACCGATTCGCCCGGGTTGCGGCCGATGAAGTCATCCATGCGCGTATGATTCGAATGGAAGAACGTTCCCTCCGGATGAGAGGCGGGAAACGTGTTGAGATTGTAGTTATGTGTGAACCAACCCCCATGCTTTACCCACAGAACCTTGTCTTCCGAAACGGCCGTACGCGCAATGATGCGCTCGCGACACGCGGTCTCCCGTCCATAGTCATAGATGTGCTGAGCCAGCGCATAGTAGCCTGGGGCGGTATAGTGCTGTCCCTGGTGGCCATCGTACGTATTGGAGAGTTCCCCATGCACGGCATTCTTCTTCAATGCCGGTGCAATGGCGATCCTGGTGCCGGCCTTGTCGACGCTCTTGACGGTAAGCACGCCGTAGGTGCCGTCATCGTACTTGATCGTGCCGTTCCAACTGCCCGCGATTTCGTCCCAGGGGGGCGTTCCCGTGACCGCCAGGCTGACCGCGCCGACCAAACCGGATACCGCGACGGTATACGTGTTGGTGATGCGATCAATCACGCCCTGCGGCACGGCGGAAATAGCGGAATTGAACGACGCCACCGTCTCCACATAGTAGGGATGTGGGGCCTTGTCCGCGTAAGCTGGGGAACCTGTCAGCAGCAACATGACAAGAACAGTGGGGGGCATGAATTGCGTCAGCATCGTCACTTTCCGTGCGGCCATTCCCCTGCTACTGAATCAGGATCACCGTTCCGGCCGGGGGCAGCCAGCCGTAGACGAGCGTGCCGGAGCCGCCGGTGACGGACGCGCCCGTGGCGCCGTCCACAAAATTGGACACGACGCCCGGCGCGGAGTCGTACACTCGCCAGACCGCGATCCGTCCGCCCCCGCCGCCGCCGCTGCTGGCGCCGGTGCCGCCGTTCGCCCGAATGACCGCGCCCACGCTTGGGACGAACCGCTTGCAGCGGAGATACACTCCGCCGCCGGAGCCGCCAGCCCCCCAGCCGCCCTCCGAGACCCCACCGTTAGCCGTCAGAGTGCCGCCTAACACGATTCGCTCCCTTGCCTGAACCCATATGAGGCCGCCCCCAAAACCGCCGGCCATCGCGTGCCCGAACCCCCCGCTGCCGGGGAGAGCCGGCGCGTTCGAGGATCCATAGATCTTTCCGGTGTCCACCACCTTGCCGCCCAAGCCGCCATAGGAACCGCCTCCGCCGGGGAAGCCGCCGAACCCACCGCCCGGGCCGCGTCCGGCGCCGCCGAAATAGCCTGCGGCCCAACCGGCATCATCGGCGTTGAATCCGGCGTTTGGGGCCACGATCAAGCTGCGCATCGAGAAGAACGCAGATCCCCCGTTCGTATAGTGTGAATGTGGGAATATCCAGCTCCCGCCGCTCACGTTCACGTCCTTTTCCACGGCGACGCGAGCGCCGTAGTAGGCGGTCGTCGTATTGGTCGGCGCGGCGAAGACGTGCATACTCGCGCCATTGGTCACCACCAAATTGCCGCCCACTGTCAATACCGGCGGCGCGCCGATCGAGTAACCGTAGTAAGGAAGCCTCCTTGTCGTCGCGCTCCTTTCGGAATTGTACGCGTCCGCCCCGCCCAGATCCAGTCGTCCGATGCCGCTCCCCTTGACGATTAGAACGTCATTCGTGACGAAAACATTGATGCCCTCCTGCGCGAAGCGGACCCACGTGTTGCTAACCGTCAGGCGGTCCATCCTCAGCGTGGACAGGTTGTCGAACAGGAGTTGCCCGAACACGTTGATCGGGTCAATCAGCAGGCTGTTGTCGGAAAGGAACACGGTGCCGATGTCGCCCTGCGTGCTCTCGTAGCCCTGGTCGTAGCGTGTGCGGGCCAGGAATTGAAGCGTCGGCCGCGGAACCACGTTGCGCTGCGCCGCAGCGTCGTACACGAGCGCGATCCGGCCTCCTCCTCCGTTCCCGCCCCAGGGCATTCCGGCGCCGCCGTCGGCCTGCAACACGCCCGTCGTCCCAGCGACCGTATTGCTGCACGTGATGTAGATGCCGCCGCCGGAGCCGCCGGCTCCATAATGCCCCCCGTCCGCGATGAAGGGCGTGCAGTTCCCGCCCACGGCCGAGATCGTTCCGTTCAGCACGAGGGTTCCGGATACTTCGAGCCGAACGGCCCCGCCGCCGTGGCCGCCGTCGACGCCTGATTGGGTAGCGTCGTAAGCCCCGCCGCTTCCCGGCCACGTGGGCGCTGACGCGCTGCCGTAGGTGTTGTTGATCCCATTGTTCGCAGTCAGCCACGTCCATCCACCGTAGCCCCCGTACGCCGCACCGCGCCTGCCGCCATACACGTTCCCGGGGCCGTTGCCGCTCTGGCTGCCGATGGTCCCGCCGCTGTATCCCCTGGAGTCCACGTTAATCTTGCCGCCGTACGCCAGGTTCAGATCCGTGCACACGATATACACGCGGTTGGACATGGCCGGGGCGTTGGTGAAGGGCCCTGCGCAGGTCACGGTCCCTCCGGCGCCGATCGTGACCGTCGTCGCGTTCAGCGCCGTGGTCCAATTCGTGAACACCAGCGTGGCCGAGTTGCTGATGGTCAGCGAACCCAGCGCCGCGGTGGAGTTGGTCAGAAGAACGCCCGCCCCGGCGTTGGCGATGACTACGTCTTCGCCGGCCTGGGGATAGTGCTCCAAGCTCCAGTTGTCGTCATCGAACCAGTCGTTGGTGCCCGTCGTGGGTGTCCATTCGTTGGCCGCTTTCGCACCCAACGTCATCAGGCCCGCCAGCGCCACACTCAAACCCCATCGGTGACTCATGCGTTTCATGTGCTCCTCCCTGTTCCGCCTTCGTGCGAGAATTGTTGCGCGAACCGACCCGCACGTTTTCGCCGGTCCGCCGTATTGTGTTTGCGTGTCGTTTCCTCTGCCGTTCAAATGTCCGACGACACCCGCTGCCGCCGCGCCGCCTTCCCGGCGCACTCCGCCAAATACAGCTTCCCCTCAGTCCCGACTCGCTCGATCAGGACGTCCATCGGTATGTCGCCGCGCATGAATTGGGTCGCAACCGAAACGAGAATGGAGCCAACAAACCAACTGTAGCCGGGCACCACCTCGTGGAATACCTCGCTCTGTTCCCGCAGGAGGCACAGATGGCGCTTCCAGCGTTTCGGATAGGCGGCGAACCGGTCTGGCACCTCGTTCGAAAGGGGGTGTTCGCCAAGCCGCATGGCCAGCCGTTCCTGGACGGAAGGCGAGGCGAGATAGCGCAGAAACTCCAGACACTCTTCCGGGCAGGACGTCGCGCGATTGATCGCGCCCACATTGATCCCCTCCTCGTAGTGTGCGCCATTCCTGCCGACTGGATACAACCAGGGCCCGTTTGCCAGCAGGGACGGATTGCGACCGTAAAGCCAGGTCCGCACCAAGGGGGCGTAGAACTGGTCTGGATGGTATTTCGATGCAAACGTGTTGCCGGGCGCAAAGGCCTTGTTCCGGAACGCATCGATCTGACGCAATGATGACCGAAAGGCGGCGTCCCCCAAGCGGATGCGTCCCGAGCGGACATCCACCAGGCAGCCGGCGGTCCGCACAAGATGGTTGAAGAGACCGTTGTATGTGAGTCCGCCCGCCAGATTTGTGCCGATCCGGTCGGGGCGCTTCCGCTGCATGTCCGCCAGAATTCCGAACGCTTCCTCCCATGTCTGCGACGATGCAAGCGCGACTCGCTCCGCGGCAGGAACCGCCCCGGGGTCCAGGAGTCCGGTCAGGAGTGTTCCGGTAAGCGGAATCCCGAGCGCATCTCCGGCGCGCAGAACCGCCCGACGGTACTTCCCGTCCACAGGCAGCGCCTCGATCTCCCGGAGCGCCAGCGGCTGAATCTCCGGGCAGCGCGGATCGCCGGCGACGAAGGTGGGGACGGTCAGGAAGACGTCGCAGGTCTTGAGCAGGTCGAAATACTCCTTCGCGTTCGCGGGGAAGCACGGATGCACCTCGATATCCGGGGAACGCCGGCTTGCTTCCGCACAGATGCCCACCCAGTCCGCGCGGTTGTGAGCGTTCCATCCCGAGACAAGGAACTCGATGCGGCAGTTCGTGGCGTGCAGAATATGGCAGAAGGAGAATCCCGTGGCGCTGGGATCGGCTTCCGCCGTCGGCGGTTCCTCGCCGGGCGACGCCACGTAGACGCCGCTCTTCGGCCTCGAGACCAGCAGGCCTTCCTTCTTCAGGTTCCGGATCGCCTTGCGGACCCAGTAGACGCTGATCCGCGCCTCCTTCGCCAGCTCGTTCTCTGCCGGCAGGCGGTCGCCCGCCTTGAGCGTGCCGCCGCGGATGCTCTCCCGCAGCGACTCCTGGAGTGGCTCCGAATGCGCCGCGTGCTTCAATCTCTCAGCCTTGATGGGCTTGGCCATGACCCCTTTCGCCGGCAGTATTCTTCCCGCTATGTACAACAAACTACACACTGATTAAAACTGTGTCAAGGGAAAGTCGGAAAATCCAGTAATGGGGCCGTGAGATGGGGAAGCGAGTGGGGCGCATGAAAGCGTGAGAGAATTGAATGTGCGCCTGAGTCCGTGAGACAGCTTACGGCTCCCGCGGTGAGGTCGGCGAGGGGTACGAGTCAAGATAGCGGCACGCCAGAGGCTGCCCTGGTCCAGGGAAACCCTACCGCAGCATGACGATCGTGCCGGCATGGGTGGGAACCAGGGGGACGATCAGTTGCGGGCGGTAGGCAGGTGTCGCGTGTTCGGAGGACGCAATGCAGATCAGGTGGTTCTGCTCATAGTCGGCCTCGGTGGCGCCCGACCGAATGAGAAACCCCGCG
>JAQULY010000418.1 GCA_028718445.1 Kiritimatiellia bacterium | reverse complement strand
AACATCGCGCTGAAGAGCGTGAGCGGTTTTGCCGACACAGTCATTGACGGACAGGCCGCCCGCCGCTGTGTCTACATGCATGGCCCCGCCTATGCGCACATCGGGGTGCTGGACGGATTCATGCTCACAAATGGCGCCGCGGCCGGCGGCGGCGGCGTGAAACTGGGTTCCGACGATAACCTCGGGAAAGCCACCGGCGTGGTGCAAAACTGCCTGATCATTGGAAATACGGCCAACGGTGGCGGCTATGGCGGGGGAGCGCACATCGCCGGTCCGGCTGGCCGTATCCGCAACTGTATCATCCGGAATAACACGGCTCCCGGCGGTTATGGCGGCGGGTTGGTGCTCTGGCGAGGCAGTGTGGGCGAGAACTGCCTGATCATGAACAACACTACGGCGGGCGGTTACACCGGCGGCGGCGTGGGTCTGATTGACGATGCGTGGGGCGGAATTTCTCTTCTGCGAAACTGCACGGTGGTCGGCAATGTGTCGCCGGCATTCACCGGCAGCGGGGTTGGCTGCCGCGGACCGGGTTGGCGCGCCGGACGGGTGCAGAACTGCATCGTCTGGGGCAACACCGGCGGATATAACATTTACAATTGGGCGACTAACATGATCATCGAGTATTCCTGCGTCCAATCCCTGGGTCCCACGGACAGCTATGGCGGAGGCCTCAGCAACATCACCACGGCGCCGATTTTCGCGAACCCGGGAAGCCTCGGCGCTGCCTATAAGGACTACCATCCGCTATTCGGCTCGCTGACCATTGACGCGGGAAAAACGGTGGCGGATGGTTACAATGGGTGGGCCCCCCTGCCGGCGATCACGAACGATCTGGATGGAATCGCGCGGCCATGCGGGGCGATGGACATGGGCTGTTACGAATATGCCAACACGCCGAAGACACTGTATGTTTCCACCAACGGTAACCACGTGGCGCCCTTCACGAACTGGGTCAACGCGGCCACAAACATTCAGGCGGCCGTAGACGCTGCCTATGCCTGGGGAGGAGATACGGTTCTGGTGACGAATGGCGTCTATACCGGTTCTGGTTATCAGGTGCTTGCGATCAAGAAAAGCGTCACGGTCGCCAGCGTCAATGGATACGCCGCCACGATCATAGACGGACAGGGCGTCCGGCAAGTGGTGTTCATGAAGGGCTATGACACCGACGGGAAAGGCGTCGGATTGCTGGACGGCTTCACCATCACGAACGGCTATGGGGGTTCGCCAAACTATCGCAGCGGCGCGGGTATTCACATTTGGGACGGCGTCGCCCGCAACTGTCTGATCGTGGGTAACGTCGGGTCCTCGGACGGCAATTCCCACGCCGGCGGCGCTTATGTGTATCCAGGCGGCCTGCTCCAGAAATCCATCATCCGCGACAATTCCTGCTACATGACTCCGGGGGCGGAAGTGGCTTGGGGCGGAATCTTGGAAAACTGCCTGGTGTATAATAACGGGAAAGGCAACCAATACTATGGCGCCGTCAGAGTCTATGCCGGCACGGTCCGAAACTGCACGATCGCGGGAAACAAGGTCCTCCGCGGCAGTGGCGTATGCGTGATGGACACCGTCGGCGGCTCCATTCAGAACTGCACCATTTGGGGCAACACGCTCTCGGAAGCTGTGACTAACAGGGATCCCACCGCCGTCTTCAGTTATTGCGATGTCGAGAGCATAACCGGAGACGGGGGGTATGGCGGCGGCGCGGGCAACATCTCCCTTGATCCGAAATTCGTCGCGCCGGCCGGATACAATTACCGTCTCAGGACCGGTTCGCCCTGCATAGATGCCGCCGTAACCATCGCCGCCCTGACAGACGACCTGGATGGATCGGAGCGCCCTCAGGATGGCAATGGAAACGGAACCAGAGAGTACGATATCGGGTGCTATGAAGCCGGTCCGCCCAGCGGCACACTGATTCTACTTCGTTAATTCGTGGGATCGCCATGGGATTCAAAGGGAAATACTGCTCGGGAGAGGGTGACGAGAACTTTCTGCGTCTGATCGACGAATCGTTTGAGATGCTGCACCCGAGTCCTTCCGTTCCAAATATTTCCATGCTTTATAAGCCGGAGTGGGATGCTTTTGCAGAAGGAGCCGGCTGGAGAGGCTGGTGGATCCAGAACAGCTATGGGTTTGCCTACTCCGCGACCCCTTTTCTCGCGCAGCCCTGGTTTTCGATTTTGCAGCGTTCCATGGATCTGCTTTGGGACAATCAGGCCGATGGCAAAAGGATGGGCTGCTTCGGGAAAGGCATCAATCCGAACAATCGCCTTTATTCGCTCGTTGCGCCCGACGGGTGTCTGGGAGACTGCGCGCATCCGGGAGGCATTGCCTACAAACAAGGGGACGGCCACACGGACATGCACGAATGGTTCTATGAGGCGACCGCGGCGGGCGTTGTTATGCAGGCGGAAATTCTCCTTAGGAGCAGAGACGCCGTCGCCGTCGCCAAATACCTGCCAAAAATGGCCCGAGCGTGCGACTTCATCGAACGCGCGCGAGATCCGAAGAACAATCTTTTTCTGGTGGGGCCGGCCTGCAACCTGCTCGCGCCCAGCTATGGCGGCGTACTTCAGCCTGACGGCGCCTTCGGTAAAGGGTATCTCGCCGGATTGTCCATCACCTATCTCGCGGCTCTGAATCGGATGGTGGAACTGCACCAAATGACGGGCGACGTCCGGAATCGCTTGGAATACGAGCGGCGCAGGAACATCACCCAGGAGTCCTTGGCTTTGTTGAAGACCGACGAAGGGTACTTCGTGAAGTCCATCGAGCCTGACGGCACGAAACATGGGGTACTCGGGCAGGACCAGTATGGGTATCTCGAAGGCGTCGTCAATGTGGATGCCGTGGGACTGGGCGTCGTGGACAATCGAACGGCCGAAACGATCTACAACCGCATTGCCTCGTTTCCGGAGATCCGCCCTTTCGATTTTCTGCTGACCAATGCACCCGGGTTGGACGACACCTATTGGGCTTGGGGCAAGTCGGAAGGTCCGGAATTTGTGGATTACATGCGATTTGGCGATTGGGTGAACGGAGGGGCCTGGGGCACGGTCGAAGGCCGCGCGATTCTCGCCTATTTCCGCCTCGGCAAATTTGCCGACGCTTATCGGTCCGCCGTGCGGGCAATGAAATGGGCAAAAGATTACCGCATGGACGAGCCCTGGTGTCAGCGGGGTGAGAACACGATGAACTATTGGTCCGACCGCGGCTGCAATCAGGTGGGCGGCGTATCGGTCATGGTGGATAACTTCGCCATTCCGGCGGCCACCCTACGCGGGCTTTTCGGGTATGAGTATCGTTCCGATCGGCTGACACTGTATCCCCGCGTGCCGGGAGGCATAACCCATTTCGTTCAGGACGCGCCGCTGCAATATGGGGCCAAAACACTTTTTCTTTGCTGCCAGAATGGTGGGCCGCTTGTACGGTCGGTGCGAGTGAATGGTTGTCCCTGGAAAATCGATTCCCCCGATCGCGTGGATCTTCCCTATGAAGCGTTGCCCGAGGAGGCGCATGTGGAAATCGCCACCACCGGAGATTGGCCAACCGAGCCTCCCTATGCCCCGTATCCCGCAACGCCCGTGCTCGCGTCGGAAGAGGTTTCAAGCCCTGAGCCTCTGCCGCCGGCCCTTCAATCGTTGCGGGAGAGGGTGTTCGCTTTACGACAACGCTTGAAAGACGGATCCCGACGTGATGAGATCGGCATGTTGGCGGATGCGGCGCTCGCATGTATTGAGGCCTATCGGATCCGGAGGGACATGGATGTTGGACCAGGCCATTTCCGGGCCATCACGCCCGAGCGGCGCGCGGGTATCATCTCCTTCCATGAACAAGCCGCGATTAACCTATGCAATAGTCCCGCTTTGTCCGACGACGCGGGAAAATGAGACAGTTCACTGTTTCATTATGAGAAAGGCTTCATGTCGATGAAAAACAATCGCATGCGCCCCATCTATAACTACCCCATCGTGCCCGATGAGGCTGCGCGACACCGTGGGAGCCGCAATCCTCCGGTGTTCCGCGGCGACCTGGGCACGGACTTCCGCAATGCCTTGCAGTTTGGCGGAGCGGATTGGCGAACCAGTCCGCTTTACCGCCAACTCCTGGTCGATGCGCGTCTGGGATCGGCCCTCGGATCGTTCCACTGGTACACCAACCTTCAGGAACTGCCTGCCCGGCATGAAGATCTGAGCAAGCCGGGCAAGGTCATCGACGGTTGGGAGGAGGCGGCCCAACGGATCGCCGACATGGGACTGTTCATCTTGGCGATCAATTCCATGGCCGTGACGGAAATCCCGCCAGACATCTTCGATTCGCTATGCCGTATTTTCGGCAAGCGCTTCTTCGGCTTCAACGAAGGGGAGTGGGACGGCTACTATTTCCGCCAGGCCGCGCGCGGCGGGTTCGATCTGTCCCCAAAACGTTCTCGCGAAGAGGCTTGCCGTCATTATCTGGAATGGATGGGAGGATGTTATGCGCGGCACCAGCATCGCATCGTCACCTGCAGTTCCATTGCCGCCGGATGTCATTATGCCGCCGAACTGGGCACCCGCATGGAAGGCTTGGAATTGCCGCAGTCCACGCTGCCCAGCACCATGATCTTGCTCAGTTTCTGCCGCGGCGCCGCGCGGCAGTACGATCTGCTGTTTTTCACGATCCCTTCGGTCTTCTCCATGCGCGGCGACATTCCCAACCAGAAGGCCTATCCTCTGGCCGGTCAACCCCAATCGTCTATTCCGGAAGACCTGGGCGGGCTGGTCGGTCCCGAGCATGGCTCCACGTTGGGCCTGATGAAACGCCATTGGATGTTGAGTTACATGAGCGGCGCCTCCGTTCTCGGAATCGAAAGCGGCCTGTTCCCTTGCGATGCCAGAGGAGAGGGGATGCAGTTGGATTACAGTCTGCATACGCCCGCCCCCTTAACGACGAAGAATGTCACGCCTTCGTCGATCAAGGAAAGCTTCACGCCCCTTGGCTGGTTGTTCTGGGAATGCAGCCAGATGGCCAAAAAACATCCCATGCGCGGGGTGTCCTACCAGCCCGTGGCGCTCATGCTGCCGTTCGCCCACGGCTGGGCTCCGACGTGCGGAT
>JAQULY010000417.1 GCA_028718445.1 Kiritimatiellia bacterium | reverse complement strand
CAACGCCGATCAGCGGCAGCTACCTGTACACGTACGATCCCGACCGACGCCTCGTGCAGACTGACTTCCCGTCCGGGAGACGGGTTCAAAACGTGTTCGCGAATGGGCGTTTGGATCACATCGTTACCACGAATCCACCCGAAGACACTGTCTCGTTCGGCTACTATGGAGACGGGCGGCTCAAGTCGGTCAGCAAGGGGACTGAAGCAGCCACGTACGGCTATGACGGAGATCTACTGACCTCGGACACGCGGTCCGGGACGCTGAACCAGACCATTGGCTACACGTACAACAACGATTTCCAAGTTGAGTCGGTGACCTACGCGCAGGGGGAAGCCACGTTCGAGTACGACAACGACGGGCTCGTGAAGAAAGCGTCGGGTTTCACGATTGGCCGGGACACGGCGACGGGGCTGCCCACGCAGATTGGGGACAGCAGGTTCGTGTTGACACCCGCGTTCAACGCGTACGGTGAGGTCGACGGCGAAACGATAACCGTCGCGACTCAATCCGTGGCGGCGTGGAATGTCACGTCACGCGATCCCGCCGGGCGGATCATAGAGAAGACGGAGACCGTGGGGGCCAACACGAGCCATTACGTCTACGGGTACGATACGCTGGGCCATCTCGCGAGCGTCGCCAAGGACGGGGCTACGGTCGAGCAATACACGTACGGCGACAACGGCGAGCGCCTGACCGAGACGAACAGCCTGCGCGGCATCACGGACCGGAGGTACACGTACGACACCGAGGACCACCTAGTGACCGCGGGCGACGCGACATACCTTTACGACGTTGACGGGTTCCTGCTCAGTAAGACTGAGGGAACCGCAATCACGAATTACACCTACTCCAGCCGCGGGGAGTTGCTGAGAGTTGCCCTGCCGGATGGAAGGGTGGTTACGTATGCCTACGACGCTCTGGGGCAACGTGTGTCGAAGGCGATAAATGGCACACCTGTCGAAAAGTACCTGTGGGCCAGCATGACGGACCTCCTCGCGGTGTACGATGAGGCGGGCGTGCTGAAGTACCGTTTTGAAGGTGCGCGGGGCGTGACGGGTAGCGGCGACGTCTACTATATGATCACCGACCAAGTCGGCACTGTCCGGGCACTGGTGGATAGCAACGGCAACGTGGCCCGGATCATCGAATACGACTCGTTCGGCAACGTCCTCAACCCGGGTGGGAGGCCTTCTGCATTGGATGATTTCCCGCTCGCGTTCGCAGGGGGCCTGTACGATGCCGAGACAGGGCTGGTGCACTTCGGTTTCCGGGATTATGATCCTGACGCGGGCAGATGGACAGCGAAGGATCCCATTGTCTTCGCCGGCGGAAGCTCAGACCTTTATGGCTATTGCTTGTGCGACCCCGTCGCCCTCGCTGACCCTGCCGGTCTCACATGGAGTGAGTCCATTGCGCTTTTCAGGGACTTCATGAATGGGACAGGAGCAAAGATCAGAATTTACGGTCCCGGGTCGAATCAGGTGAATGATATGATGAATGCACCCGGAGTAAACCAGGCCAGGGACTATTTCTACCATAAGAACCGGTACACAAATTCCCCCATGGCAGTAACAGACTACGCAGCCAGATTCGGTCTTTCCGGGGCGCTAATGGCCGGTGTTAACTCAACGCGCCAATTCGTAGGCAGCTACGACGTAAATATTTACCCAATCAACAATGGCCGTGAGATACGTTTCATTCTCTACAATAATACGAGCTTGAAATCTTTGGCCGCTGGATTGCTCGGCTCCTACGAACGCGTCGATGAGTTCGGACTATGCGGGAATATGCGCGAGTACTTCACATGGACTGAGCCCGTCAACTGGCCCGACACACACCTTCAGACCTCCTGACTTGGGCGGGGTTTTGGGCTAGGTTTCAGGAAATGGATTTGGCACATTTTTGAGGTCTCAGGGTGTGGCATGGCATCCTTCGGTGTGAAAAGACGCAGAAGGAATACCCCGGGAAGGGTTTGCCATGCCACGCCAGTTATTATTGCCAGGATTTCCGGACGGTGCAAGTCGGGTGGGTGAGGCGTTAAGCATCCTGAAGAAAGACGGGATGGTGACGTACTTCGCGGGAGGGGACAATTACTTTTCGCATCCGGAGGGGGATGAGCGTTCGTTTCGCTTTGCGTTGGCGACGCTGATGGCCAACGGTCATGTGCGGGCATGCGAACTGGAAGGGCCGCCGCTTTGTGTTCCGCATCGGACGCTGATGAACTGGTCGCGGCAGGTGCGTGAACAGGGGCCGGCGTCGTTCTTTGCGCCGGCGCGCCGCGGCGGGTCTCGGGTGATGACGCAGGAGATGATTGTGCGGTGCGAACACTTGCTGGGGGCGGGGCATACTGTCGCGGCGACGGCGCGCCAAGCGGGGGTTCTGGAATCGACGTTGCGCAAGGCGGTGGACCGCGGCGCGGTGTCGCGGGCGGTGCGGGGCGCCACACCGGCCCCGCCGGATCGGGGCACGAGCAAAAGCGAGCGCAGCCAGGCAGATGCGGCGGCGGGTTTGGGCACGGCGTGCACGCGCGCCGACGAACGCGTGGCGGCTGCGATGGGGCTGGCCACGGGCGCCGCGACGCGGTTTGAGGCCAGTGCGGACGTGATGTTCGGGGGGCTGTTGGCGGGGCTTCCAGCCCTGTGCGCCAATGGGTTGCTCAGTGGGATCGGCAAACATCTGCATCTGCGCACGGGATTCTATACGTGTGTTCATATTCTATTGACCCTGGCATTCATGGCGTTGGCGCGCATCCGGCGCCCGGAAAACCTGCGGCATGTCCCGCCCGGGGAACTGGGCAAGGTGGTGGGACTGGACCGAGTGCCGGAGGTCAAGACACTACGCGCCAAGGTGACCGAGATGGCCACCACGGGCCATCCGGAGGCGTGGATGCACGAATTGAGCCGGACGTGGATGGAAGCAGACCCGGCGCAGGCGGGCTATCTTTATGTGGACGGGCACGTGCGCGTGTATCACGGAAATAGCGCGCACCTGGGGCGGCGGTATGTCTCGCGCGAGCGCCTGTGTCTGCGCGGGACGACGGACTATTGGGTGAACGACGCGCTGGGCCGCCCCTTTTTCGTGGTGTCCCAAGCGGTCACGGACGGACTGGCCGCCGCCCTCGTCAACGACATCCTTCCCCACCTGCGGGCGTCTGTCCCCGGTCAGCCCAACGAGGCGCAACTGGAGGCGGATCCGCTCCTCCATCGTTTTGTGGCCGTCTTCGATCGCGAGGGCGCCACGTACAGTCTCCTGGCGAAGCTGTGGGACCAACGGGTCGGCGCGTTGACCTATCGCAAGAACGTGCAGGACCAGTGGCCCGCGGACGCCTTTGACGAGGTCGAGGTGCCGGTGCCCGGCGGCGGCAGCACCCGCATGCGATTGGCCGTGCGGGAGACCGAGGTTCGTTGTGACGAGCGAGCGCTGCCCGTTACCGAGGTCCGCCGGCTGACGGCTGACGGCCACCAGACGGCCATTATTTGCACGGCCCGACGCTTGGACCCTACGGTTATGGCCGGGCGGATGTTCGCAAGATGGTGCCAGGAAAACTTCTTCGCCTACATGATGGAACATTATGATATTGATGGACTTGTGCAATATGGCGTTGAATCCCTTCCGGGCGCCACGCAGGTCATCAACCCGGCTTGGCGCGCCCTGGACAAAGCGGTGACGGCGACCCGACGCGCCCTCCAGAAACTCCAGGCCCAACTCGGCGCGCTGCCCCGCCCCGAAACCGGTGCGGCCATCCAAAAACACGCCGAACTCCACGAGCAGATAAAAACCGTCCAGGCCCAACTCGAGGAGCAACGCGAACAACGCAAACAAACCGCGAAGAAAGTCCCCCTGTCCTCGTTGCCCGAAGACCAACGGGTGACCCAACTCGTGCCCCTCAACAAGATACTCACGGACTGCGTCAAAATGATCGCGTACCGCGCGGAGACCGCGCTCGTGGCGTTACTGCGCCCCCATCTGAGCAACGAGGAGGAGAGCCGGGCGTTGATTCGCGAACTGTTCGTCTCCGCCGCCGATATTGAGCCTGATGACGACGCCCGGACCCTCACGGTGCGCATTCACCGCATGGCCTGCCCCGCCCATGACAAAGCGATGGCCGCGTTACTCCACCAACTCACCCAACTCGAATTCCGCCACCCCGAAACCGGACACCGCATCGTCTACACCCTCACCTGAACGCCCGGCAAAAAAGTGCCAAACCGCTTTCCGCCCAAGTCAGGAGGTCTGACCTTGGACGATTGCCACAAGGCATCGAGCTTTTTCTCCCGAGTTCCGCGCTTTGATTCGTTGCACGGATGATATGGTATTCCGTTTTGCACTTCGCGCTGCTTGCAATTTACCAATAGATTTTGAGGTGAAATCATGAACTGGTATACTACTGTATCTGGAGCTTGGCGATGGCTACTGACTCCGAGAAGACGCAAGGGCTTCATACACGTTCTTATTTGGTGGGAATTGAGGCGTATTCCCTATAACATCATCGTGTTGTTCTTTGGCCTCATCGGCTTGGGCTTTGTGTCGCTGATGCTGGATTTCGCCTTTCCTTCTCATCCGACCGATGTCGAGGTAGTTCCTTTTCTTGTGATTCCACCTGCCGCCTTTGTTGCGAATGCCTGCTACTGCACAGGGTGGATATTCGAGATACTTTGCGGTCTCTTTTCGGAGGAAAGGGCCAGAAATCTGGCCCCCGGATTGTGGATGGGGGGGCTCGCGTTTTCTATTGGGATTTGCATGATACCAGGTGTTGCAGAATTTCTGATCTTCTTCCTACGCCAACTTACGCTCTAGAACCGGCCAAAGGGCATATCTATACGTCGGAGAAGAGTGACGGGAGCATGTCGGCACTGGTCGTGCCGACGCGTCAGGAGTTCCGGGCCTGTCCGCGGCCGAAATCGCCGGTCTGAAAATAGCGACGAGGTAGTCATGAGGCTGTTGAGACACTTCGGGCTGTATCTCTTTCGATTGTTGAGAAGCAGGCCGACTCCCTTGGAGAAAACTCTCCTGGCAGAATTGTGCAACCACCTTGGGTCGCCTGCTGCAAGCATACTCACGGCGCAACTCGATCTCGTGTGGCGCATTTGCAGGGGTGTCG
>JAQULY010000416.1:491-5115 GCA_028718445.1 Kiritimatiellia bacterium | reverse complement strand
CACATCTATCGAACCGCTTTGAGGCAAATCAACTCTTCTTCTCGTTGTGATGTGCCTCAAAACATCGCCCTAACCCATTGCAGCTCAACAATCCCGCTGAGGCATATCACACCGCAGACGGTTCCACTGGCTGCTATTTTTGAGGGCTAATACCATGTTGGCGTAAAGAACGAGAATGGAAATAGAAGAACATATCAAGGGCATCAAGAAGCGACCGAGGCGAGGGTTACTGATCCTAGGTCTCTGCGTCGTCTGCTTTCTCGCCGGTAACTTCTTCAATGGGTACTTCGGTGAACTGGGCAGGCGTTGCGCTGAAAAGAAGGAGCATCCCAGGAGCTTAAAGCAGGAAGTCACCAACCTGCTTCAGCAGATCAGTCCCCGGATTCTCATTGCGGCGCGACGAGGCGACGCCGAGATGCCGATTTGGATCAACCAGATTCACCTGGCCCAACTGAGGAACTTGTCAAGGGAACCAACCTTCTCTGACTATCTGAGCGTTCAGGCGCTGGACTATACCGGCAACACTGTTCAGGGGAATTCACCCGACGGCGAGCCAATGGACACTGCAAACAAGGGACAGTTGACAAAGTGCGTCCTCACGTTCGGAGACGAATTGAGAAAATGACGCCAACAACACCTCGGAACGTATTGCTCACCCGCGGCGGGTTCGTAAACGTTCAAGGTGGACGTTGGCACGCAAACATGAAACGACCGCAGATTGGAGTCGCTAGTTGTCTTGCCATCGGCCTCTTGCTCGTGACGGGGTGTGTGACCCGGAAGGCCGGGTCTCCCGATTACACATCCTTCCCTCAGATCAAGTTCCTTCCGCCAGATCAGGCGCGCCCTGTCGCCGCGTTCCCTGCGGCGAGAACACACGGCAAACTGTCGGAGCAGGACTGGCGGGCCATCGTTGCGCTTTTGTCCCGCCTCCCAGAGGATGCCATGCGGGGAGAACTGAAGATATTGAACGTCTCAGCGGAAAGCATGTGGCAGACTGTCTGTGTTCACATTCAGATCGGCGGGAACCACATGGTCGTCTTCGTCAAGGTCAACAAGACCGATTGGGTTGTGGCTGGCATTCACGCATTCGAAATATGAGGAGTGCCAACCACACCTCGGACCGTATTGCTCACCCTGGCGGGTTCGCAAACGGTCAAGGTGAACGTCGGCAGGAGAAATGATGACTACCAAGTCTCAGATGCCAACACTGACGCTTCCCGGCATAGACATCATTTCGAGTCGAGACGCGGGAACTGGCTGGCAATACACTCTCAGATTTCGAAAGGACGGTGGGATCGATCAGGTTGTCTCCTTGTTGAGAGCCTTGCGAACCAACCATGAGGTGACATTCGAGGCAATGGGCGCCGAGGAGGCATACAATGAGGTCAGAGGCACTGACGCAGACCTGCAAATCAGGACTTCGCATCACGGGTCCATGGGTACGTGGCGACGAGCCGGATTTGACGAAGCGGTGGAGCACATGCGCCAGTGCTTGCCAACCAACGAGGCAACCTGGCGTCAACACGGAGGAACTTACTGGATTCCAAAACCATAGGGCCGAACCAGAGCATTCACGGTACGGCGTACCGCCGCCCGTGATGCTCGCCGTTGGGATAACCAGATGAACAGACGCCCAATTGTACGACACGAACAAAACGCACGAAGATGGCCACCTCGTTTTGCGGGCAGTGCCACTAGGTCCCCTGCTTCAATGCTCTGTTGGGCGGTGAGTGGCGCCCTTGTCACCGTAGCCTTTGCGATTGTATTACATATCATCGCTGCCTTGACTTCGGCTGACGTAATCATGGACGTACTCGCAAAGGCCTTCTGGATGCCCGTCTACACAGTCCATGAATGGTGTTCTGGCCCATACCAGGACGGAGAACAACTCCTCGTGTTAATACACGTGGTAGTATTCTGGGCACTGACCGGAGGCGTCTTTGGACTGGTCGCCAAACTGATGCGACGACGCAAGAAGGAATAAGTGCCAAGCATCCCACCCACTGCACGGCTTGGCCGCCAGTGGTGGACAACGTTAGGCTAAAGCAATCATGAGCGCATGGAGACGCCAAGCGTTGTCGCTTCTGCCGGAGTACCGCGCAATCATTCAAGCGGCCGATAATCCCATGGCATTGTGGATCGAGCTTCATTTGGAATTCGATCGAGCTATGGCACATCCGGAATCGGAATTGGTCGCGCGGTTCATTCGTTTTGCGGCCTGGTGTATCTCACCCGCCGCTGGACCTTTGCCAAACGACACATCAACGGCTGTCGCTTGTGCTTTCTATGAACACCTTCCGGAGAAACAAAGCTACTGGCCTTATTTCCGCAAGTGGTTCTCCCGCTCGGAGTTTGAAGGGTTGCTTCCAGTCTTTAGTTATCATACAAGCCCTCAGCAACTTGAATCGCTAAAGAAGAGCTTTGCCAATGCGGCCTAACCAGTGGCTCAACAGCGCACGCGTTGCGTGCTCGACTCGCAAATCGCTACGCGCTTTGCTCGCGTGTTAGCCACGGCGTTCCCCCCCTCCCACCCCGCCACCCTACCTCCGTCGCCTCCTCTCCGACCCCGCCCCCGCCGCCAGCGGCGCCGGCCTCACGAATCCCTTAGCGGGCGGCAGTCTACCGTCAGGCCCGACCGGCGGCTTGGGCGCGTACACCAGCCCCAATTTTCTCAGACGGTCCGACGGCCCGCGCCCCGACCGGTACTTGCCGGTCGACTCGTCGAAGTCTGGGGTGCCGCCTGTCCACACCCGCTCGCGCGGGTCAACATAGTCATCGGACCACTTCTTCGGCGGCTTCGACCACGGCGCGGTTCGGCGTTGCCCCGCGTCGTCCTGCTGCTGCACCTCTTTCTTCTTGGCGTCCGCCCGCAACTGCGCTTTTAGTTGCCGTATCCTCAGCGCCGCCGCTCGCGCCGCGTCAGTCCACCCCACGTTCGCGATCTTCCCGCCCTCACTCCTGTTCTCGTTCGCCACCTCTTCGAGATGACAGTGGCACGCCCCCAGACAAGCCCCGCCGATCTCAGCCCACTCCGCCTTCGTGTGCACCTTGCCGGCCTTCCGCGCGCACACCGAACAGTGCTCCTTGTTGTCCCCCAGCACCCACCGGTACCGCCGCTCCCCAGCATTCGCCATACTGGTCCCATCCGTGCCCTTTGTGCCCACTGTGAGAGACTCTCCCCGGTTGCTCAACGGCCTGATCCCCTTCAGGTTAGGATCGTTCGTCACCGCCGCGTTCAGCAGCCGCATCGGCCGCAGCCGCTCATTCCCCAACTCCTCGCAGTCCTCTCGACGCCACACCGGCGACAAGAACCGATACCGCCCTCCCTTAACCGCCGCCTCTCCCACATCGCTCCACCTGATCTTGGCCCAAAGCCCCGCGCCGCCCGCCATTGAGAGTTGAGCGTGTGGCGTTGCACGTTGAGCGTTTTCCCCATCTCCCCCTGAACCCTGAACCCCGTCTCCTGACCCCTCACCCCGCGCCTCCAGCGCGGTAATCCACCCCGCCGCTTCCGACCGCTTCTCGCCATCCAGCGAGAAGTGATCGAAGTCGATCAGCAACCCCGCGAAGTCCGCCGCCTTCGCCTCATCCGCGAACCGCTTCGCCATCGCTTCACAGGCAGCCAGATCCACAACCTGCACCACGCCTGCCTGGGCATGTCCAAACTCCCCCAATGGCGCCACCTGATACCAGCCATCGGCCGGCATCGCAAAACCCTCTCGATTCAACAGCACTGCACTCATAACTCCATCTCCTCCATTTCCTTCCGCTTCTTCCACTCCCTCAGCTTTGTCCGCCGCTTGCTCTCGTCTTTCCATTCCTCCTCGGTCGCCTCCGGATGCTGCTCGAAGAATTTCTTACGCGACCCCCACCGCCCGAAAATCTTCTCCGCCTCCTTGCTCTTCTCCCGGTTCTCCTTCTGCAGCCGCTTCCACCGTGTTAGCGGCATCCCGTACCACGACAACTTCTTCATCGGGATGATCGGCGCCCCATACTGATCGTAGAGCGGTTCCTGCCGTGGTCTTCCGGTGCCCTCCTCGTAGCCGTAGGGCGCATCCGGGCTCGTCTCTCCCCAGTGCGGATCGTGCATGATTCCATCGGTCCCGCGCGTCGTCCATCTTCCGCGCCACTCAGTCCCATCCCGCTCCGCCGCCGCAGCCTGCCGCCGCAACAAGTCCTCTTCCCGCTGCCGCGCCCGCTTCTTGATCTCCTCCCACTCCGCCTCTCGCGCTACTCTCTCCGCGTCCCATGCCTCTTCCTTCTGCGCCGGCGCATTCGTCTGCCCGCCGGCAGCCCGCCTCTCCGCCTCCTGCCGCTTTCGCTCCGCCGCCTTCTTCCTGCGCACCGCCAGCGCCGCCGCCCGCGCCGCGTCCGACCACCCCTTCCGGCCGCCACCTCCAGACGACGCCCCGCCTCCACGTGCCGCAGCCTTCGCGCGCCTCACCGCCATTGACGCCGCCCGCGCCGCATCGCTCCAGGTATTACTCAACGCGTCCATTTCGCTCCCCACCCACAGCCAACCGGTATCCCGTCTTCTCGCTAACCTCTTCCGGCTTCACTGGATACCCCGCTGCCGCCAACTGCACCGCATCCCGCACCACCTGGGCCGCCTCCTCTCCCGGCG
>JAQULY010000416.1:0-481 GCA_028718445.1 Kiritimatiellia bacterium | reverse complement strand
ATCCAAGACCGGCATATCAACATCCTTCTGGAAGACCTCGCTGATCGCCGCCGCGTCTCCCCGCGCCACTTGCCGGAACGTCTCCGCATGCGCGCCCCCCGCCAGCGTGCCGCTCCCAGTCTCCGCCAGCATCGTCAGCAGCCCGCCCGTTCCCACCAGGATGATCTGCTTGTCGATGTAATCCAGCCGCTCCTTGAACGGCGGCTTACCACCGCCGCCGTTCACGTATTTCAGGTCCGCGCCGTTCGGCAGATATCCCCGCCCATCCGCGATCAACTGGTTCGCGATGGCGACATACTCCGCCTCCTTCGTGGAAGGCACATTCGGCGGCCCGACGATGAAGGTGGACGGCACGCCAAAGACGTTCAGGAAGCAATCCCAATCCCGCTGTGCGATGCTGCGCCCGAAATACAAGGGCGCCAGCATGTGATCCAGCGAGGTTCCCTCCAGCACCACGAAGTTGTCGCGCTCGATTGCCTGG
>JAQULY010000415.1 GCA_028718445.1 Kiritimatiellia bacterium | reverse complement strand
GATCGCCTTGCGGGCCGACCCGCTGATCTTCGGGAAGGCGAGCCGGGAAGGCAGCTTTTACGCCAGGGTCGTCTGCAGTCTGCAGGCTGCGCTGAGCCGGCACGGCTACCATGCTTTGCTGTGCAACACACGGGACGACCTGATAGGCGACGGCCATCTGTACTGCATTTCGGAAGGCATCGCGGACGCCGTGATTGCCGAGACAAACGACGCACAGCTAGTCCACCGATTGGCTCATGATGCGCCGCTCATATTGTTCAACTCTGAGGTCCGTTGCCCGAATGTTGACGTGGTCCTGCCGGACGTGGAACGTGCGGTTCAGGATCAGGTCGCCCACCTGGTTCAACTTGGGCACAGGAGCATAGCCTGCTTCCGGCCGCGTCCGCCAACACATTGGCAGGATCGCCGTTTCTGGCGGGAATACGAGGAGCATGAAAGCCGATTGGGACTGACGATACCGGCCGAGTACCTGTACCCGATCGAGTTTGAGGAAGAAGACCATCCGCGAGCCATCGGCGCGTGTTTGGATCGGTTGCTGCAGCCCGGTATCGCCCCGACCGCCATCCTGACCAGCGACGTGTATGCCGGTGAATTGATTCGTCAGCTTAACGAACGGGGATTGAGTGTGCCGGACGACATCAGTCTGGTCGGCTTCGACGACGATACGCATGCCCATGCCTGCCCAATTCCGCTGACCACTTTCAGGCAAGATTTCGACGCCATGGCCGAGACCGCCGTGGAACTGCTTCAGGAGCGGATGAAAGACACGCAACGCCCGTCGCATGTGGTGGAGATAGCGGGGAAACGGATCGAACGGTCTTCGTCGGGGCCAATCGCGACGGGACAACGGGCGGCATCTATTGCCGCAGGCATGCGGAAAAGAGTGGAGCAAGCGACTCGATGACCTGCAAGTCGGTGCACACAGCTTGGGTGGCCGGGGCGATCATATTGAGCGCACGGCAAGGTTGCAGGGCGGACGCAGAGCCTTGCATGCCGCCACTGCCACTGGCACAGGTGGCGCCCGCTAACGAAACGATCGTGTTGGACGGACGGATGGACGAACCAACCTGGCGCGAAACGTAAACGAGAAGAAAATGAAAGGGTATGACATGAAAGGGTATTGGATCGGCATGACGCTTCTGACGACGATGGGATTGACCGCGCAATCCGCAACGGTCGCTTACTGGCGGTTCGAAACGGACGGGGGAGCAAGCGTTACGAACAATCAATTCGTGGCGTCCGTGGATGACTCGTCCGGAAACGGGTATACGCTGACTCCGTTAATCTATTCCGAGGCTGCCCGGCCAAGGTACAAGACGAACGGCAGCGGCGTCTTTACGAACAGGATTCCCCTGACGGGGCAGGACAATCTTTTCTACCAGGCCACGGAGTATGCCTGGATGACCAACAGCGCTTTCAGCATGCCGGGCGACGCCACGTTCACCGTCGAAGGGTATTTCCGCATAACCGCCGCCGACGGCAGCAGCCATCGCACCTTGGTCGCATCCGCCTTGCCCGGCCCGAACGGTTTCATTATTGGCGTGGGAAAGAATGCGCAGCCAGGCAATCTGAGCCAGTTCAATATAAATTTCCCCGGCTGGGGCGCATACACTACGACAAACGCCAATGTCACGTTTGGCGTCTCGCATCATTTCGCCGTTGTGCGGTCCAACGCCTATACGCAGCTTTACTTGGATGGTGTCTGTTTGCTTTCGACAAATACCGTCGGTTATGGAGGCACGTGGAGCGGCATCTCGGTGGGGCGCCGCCTCGATTACGATTCCACTTTCCCCGGGTATATCGACGAGGTGCGGATCAGCAACGACGCCTTGGCGCCCAATCAGTTTCTGAATTACCTCACGCCGCCTCCTGCAAGAACGGTCATTATCATTCGCTGAGGAACACGGCCATCCGGGGGACTGTCCGAATGCAGGCGACAGAACTGAAAGAGCCTTCGTTGGTGCTCTACGTCTCCAAGAGCGGCGACGATCGGTGGTCGGGACAACGGCCTGTTCCGTCCGCCGATCGTCAGGATGGACCCGTGGCCACGCCGGGCCGGGCCTTGCTGCTGGCGCGCAAGATGCGACCCAAGCGGGTCCAGGTGGAGATACAGGATGGTGTCTACGAATTGGACAATCCGTTGGTGTTCACACCGGCCGATAGCGGCCAGCGCTGGTCCGCGGCGCCCGGAACGCGTCCACTGTTGAGCGGCGGCCGGCGATTGAACGGGTGGAAGATAGGGACCCATGACGGTCGCGTCGCATGGACGCTCGAGCTGCCGGATGTGCGCGCTGGCAAGTGGAATTTCACACAACTGTGGGTGAATGGCCGGCGACGTAGTCGGCCACGTTTGCCTAAGTCCGGTTACTACCGGTTCCGCGGGCTTGACGGTCAACCCAATACCGGCGGCGCGTGGTACAAAGGGCCGGATCGGGCCGAGTACGACGAGCGACACAAAGGATTCCGCCATCTGGAAGACATTTCTCTGGTGGCGTACCAGCTATGGTTCGAAACCACCCTCCGCATCGAGAAAATAGATGTCGCCCGCCGCTTGATGCATTTCCGCACCCGGGCCCTGTCGAGTCTGCAGGACGAAAGCGGACAACTGGCAAGGTACGCCCTGTTCAACGTTGCCGAAGCGTTGACCGAGCCGGGCGAATGGTATCTGGACCGCAGCGCCGGCATCCTGACGTACCTGCCGTTTCCGGACGAAACGCCCGATTCGACCGTGGCGATTGCGCCGCGTCTGCCGGAGTTGATTCGCTTCCAAGGCTCCCGCACGGCCGCGACCGCCAACGTCGTCGTCGAAAACCTGGCGCTCGCCCACAACGAGTGGCAGCGGTCGCCGGACCACGTGGGGGTTCCTCAGGCTGCCTTCGACGTGCCCGGGGCAGTCGTTTTCGACCGCGCCGAACGCTGTGTGCTCTACGGCTGCGAACTGGCACATTGCGCCGGATACGGCATCGAGATGCTGGCAGGTTCCCACGGCAATGTGGTGGCCGCCTGCACCCTTCGCGATCTGGGCGCGGGAGCCATCAAGATCGGGCACGAAATGCACGGCGGGAGTGAAGTGGCTGGCCATGTCTTCACCCCCGACAAACGCTGGCTGCGCCCCATGGCCGCGACCGTGGCGGATTGCCGGCTTTACGACGGCGGGCACGTTTACCCAAGTGCCGTCGGCGTGTGGATCGGCAATGCGGGATTCAACCGCATCCAGCGCAATCATATCCACCATTTCACCTATACCGGCATTTCCGTAGGCTGGGCCTGGGGCTTTCAAGCCTCCCGCGCCGTTGATAACCGCATCGAATCGAACCATATTCATCACATCAACGAGGACGGCTTGTTGTCCGATAACGGCGGCATATACACCCTGGGCGTACAGCCTGGCACGATCCTGCAGGGCAACCATGTGCATGATGTCGGATGCTACCGTTACGGCGGCCGGGGGCTGTATCTGGATGAGGGCAGCTCGGGCATTCTTGTCCGGAACAATTGCGTCCACGACGTCGCGGGCGCCGGATTCTACATCCATCTTGGTCGTTTCGTCACTGTCCGCAACAACATCTTCGCCAACATGCGGGCAACCATGCTGCACCCAGGGCGGAAGGAACTCAGTTGCGGCAGCGTTTTCGAGCGCAACCTGACCTGGTTCGACACCGGTAATCTCGAGCCCAACGCCCACTGGACACCGGCGGTCTGCCGGACCCGCGACAATCTGGTATGGAACGCTTCGGCGGGCGGCGTGCGATGGCGGCTCGGCTCGTTGAAAAAAGAACAGGCCGCCGGATGTTGGACGAATTCGATCGAAAGCGATCCCTTGTTTGCCGATCCGCGCAACGGCGACTTTACGTTGCGCGCGGATTCGCCCGCCTTGGCCCTGGGCTTCAAACCGTTCGATTGGCGCAAGGCCGGTGTGCGCGCCGGCCGGTCGCTTCCGGCCGCGTGGTCGGATTACCGGTTGCCGCCGGCGCCGCAAAAGGCCCTGGCGGTCGCCCGCCTCGAACGGCTGAGCTTTGCCGACGACGGCGATGCCGGCCTGTTTCGCGTCAAGGCGATCGTCGCCAATCCAAGCGCGCGGACGGTTGTCGGCGTCTATCGCATTGCGACCGGACTCCCCCCCGGACAATCCCGGATCAGCCCCTCCGACCGGCTCAAAGTGCGACTGAAACCCGGCCAGGAAACGACCCGCGAACTGACCGTGCGCCTCCCCGCCCATTGCGGCAGCGTCTGGCTGCAGATGCGCGGCGACGAACGGACCCTGTTCAGCGCGGCGCTTTCGTTGCGCGTGGCGCCGCGCATCGTCATCCCGCGTCTTCCGGCTTTCGCCTCGGCCGGGGCCATGGGCGAATTGGAGGCGGGCCTGCGCATCGATCTTTCCCATTCGGGGCATCGACTGGCGACGGCGCGGGTCGCCTTGAGCGGGGATCGGTTGGCGGTGGCGGCCCGTATCGTCGATCCCCGCATCCACTATAACGCATGCGCTTTCTACGGCTCGTCGTTCGACGTCTACGTTGCGCCGGAACCGCCGATCGCGAACGTATGCCCGCCCGAACAGGTTACGGTTGTCCCCCCGCATCCCGGCATTCCGGCGGAACTGCGCCGGGGCGGTTATGCCGTCCCGTTCCCCAGAACCGACTTGAGCGTACAGCGCACCGCGGACGGATGGCGCTTCCAACTGCTGTTGCCGTCGATGACCGCCCTGAAAATCGACCCCTCGCGTCAGCCCTTCCGTTTCGACGTGCTGGTCAATCTCCTGTCGCCGATCGCCGGCGAGAACCAATTGCATTTCGCGGCGTACGGAACGGAAGAAGATTTTACCGATGCGCGGCTATTGGCCCGGGCGGCCGTCGTGTCGCCGGTTCTCGGAAAGACTCATAGATAGTAGCAAGGATGGCAATCATGTTGGCTATGCGGAACATTGCAGTCGTGGCGTTGGCGGGCGTTAACGCGATCGTCGGCAGCGCAGGGTGGGCGCAGCAGCGGGAGTATACGGCGACCAAGGCCTCGGGGCCGATCGTCATCGACGGCAAGGGCGATGACGCGGCCTGGCAACAGGCGCCCGATAGTCCGCGTCTCGTCGTCCTCCGGTCGGGCGAAACGCCTCCGGCCGCCATCGGCACGACGTTCAAGGTTCTCTACGACG
>JAQULY010000414.1 GCA_028718445.1 Kiritimatiellia bacterium | reverse complement strand
ATCACCAACCGTTCGCGCGACAAAGTCTATCTGGTGCTCCACGGTGTAACCGTCGAACAAACCCCGCCGCACTGGACCTCCATCCGGCAGCATCTCCCCTTCAGGGCCGAATGGTTCGACGGGCAGGAACTCTCGCCCAACTGGGAGGCGGATTTACCCAGTGGCGGACGCGGACTCATCCTCGGCTACGATACCAACGTGACGGCCGCGGAAAACGGCTGGATCGACGCGGCCATCCGATTTCTCCATGGAACGGCAGGTGGCAACTATCTTCTGTTCCGCACCGAGTCCGACTGCGTAACGGAGGCGGACTGGCGGCGTTGGTTCCGCGCTTGCCGCGAGCAGCGGATCTTTTTTGCCATCAACACCTCCATTCATGAGCCTGCGCTGCCACTCCCGGATCTCTTGCACCTGGCGAGAGAACTCGGCGGGAAGTACTTCGTCGGCATGAAGCAGCATGAGCTGTCCATTCCTCTGTACGCCGGCTGGCGGAAGGTGGATTATCCGCCGACCCGCACGCTGGCCGAGGCCGAAAGCGCCTACGTGGACAGCATCCGCAAGGCATGCCAACGTGGCTCGAGCGCGTTCGAGAACCTCTCCGATGCGAACACCGGCGGCCTGCCCGCCCTGGTGAGCTTGTCTTCCAGCGTCCCGGCGGACGGTTCCGGCGTCCGCCGCCTTCTGGGCGAAGCCATGTTGGCGCATCGCTACGCTTACAAGGCCGGCGTGGACCTGATCCTCTCGGAGACCATGACGGGCCACACGAGCCTGCTGCTGGCCGAGGCTCGCGGAGCCGCGCGGGCGTATCGCAAAAAGCTGTGGGGCATGCACGTCGCCTGCCATGTACACATGTCGCCCGAGGATTGACGCCATGAGCGGATGTTCTGGCTCAACCTCTACCTGGGTTATCTGTCGGGCGCGTCCATCATTGAGGATGAGGAAGGCGGATTGGCCAAGGTTCACAGTTTCGTCAGCGGCCCCAGCGATCCTCTGCCATCCGCGCGACAGGCCACCATGGCCGCTTTCTATCGTTGGGCCGCGCAACACCCGCGACGCTCGCCGTTGACAGTGGACATCGGCTTCCTCTACGGACGGCACGAGGCGATCACCGGCGGGATGAGTCTCAACACCGAACGCCCCGTCAGGGTCTGGGAGGGGTTTGGCCCCGCGACTCCCGAGTGGGAGTACGGTCAGTCCGAACGCGGTTGGCTGCTCATGGATATGCTGATGCCTGGGGTGTGGCTCTGCCCTATCCTTCAGGATCCGGCGCGCCTGCGCCGCTGGTTTTCCGGCACGCCCCATGGCCTGGTGGATATCGTCCCGCTTGAGGCCGACGCGGAGTGCCTATCCAGCTATCGCCTGCTGATTCTTCCAGGCTGGAACACCATGCGCGAGGAGGATGTGGGCGCCCTGGTCACCTTTGTCGAGCGCGGCGGAACGCTTGTCCTGGGTCTTCCCCAACTGCAGACCTCCGCCGAACGCACCAAGGTAGTCTCCCAAGGCGTTCGGGACTTCATCTCCGCCGACAGTATGGCACGGCTGTGCGGCCTGCGTCTTACCGGTGCAACCCACAGCGCCGGATCCAGCGACTGCAACGGCAAACGCTTCGAACTGGGTGATGGCAACGACGGCCCGGTGCAGCTCGCCGCGGTTGTTCTGGAGGGAACGGCGCGCGCTGCCGCGCTGGCCGATGGTCGCTCGATCGTTGTCGAGCAGCGCCTTGGCCACGGCCGTGTTTTCACCTTCACCACGATGGAATACTTCGGCCACCGAGGACTCCTTCCCTTTGCCAACGCGTGGATGTCCCGCCTGCTCGAGAGATTCGACTTCGATCTTCGCCTCGAAGGCGGGGACGGCGAAGTGGCCTTCTTCGCGTACCCGGAAAATGGCCACACCCGCGTGTTCCTGGTCAACACGGACTGGACTGTCGCCGGAAACCAGAAGACCTGCCGGCTCATCCGTGGTAGCCTGTCGTATCCGGTAACCGTTACCGAGGGACAGGTGGCGGAAATCCTTGTGAAGAACCCCGAAAGAGGCCAACGAGCATGACCAGTCGCGAACGGGTGATCAAGACACTGACGTTTCAGGCCCCGGACCGCGCCCCGCGAGAGTTGTGGACGCTGCCCGGTGTCGGGAAGTTCCGTAGGCAAGAGCTTGATGCCATGCTCGCCAGGTTCCAGCCGGACTTCACCGGCTCGGGGGGCAACTACGGTCCATCGGAGCGGGCGCGAGGCAGTTGTACCGATGTGGGCGATTATGTCGACGAGTGGGGCGTGATCTGGAGCAACGCCGAGGCCGGCGTGGTGGGCGAAATCAAGAAACCGATCCTGACCAGCGATGCGGCTATCGCCCGGTACGAGCTGCCTTGGGAACTTCTGGACAAGGCCGATTTTTCCGGTGTCGAGGCCTGGTGCGCCCGCACAACACAATTTGTCAAGGCCGGCACGCATGTCCGTCCGTTCGAGCGCCTGCAGTTCCTGCGCGGCACGGAACAGCTCATGGTTGACCTGGCCTACGGAACCTCATCCGTGATGGCCCTGTTGGGCCGACTCCACGAGTTCTTTGTCCGGGATATGGAGATGTGGGCGAGCACGCCGGTGGATGGCGTCAGTTTCATGGACGACTGGGGATCCCAGACGTCGCTCCTGATCTCGCCGGCCATGTGGCGCGAAATCTTCAAACCGCTCTATGCGGAGTACTGCCGCATCCTGCACAAGGCCGGCAAGTTCGTTTTTTTCCATTCCGACGGACACATCGAGGCGATTTACCCGGACCTGATCGAGATCGGCGTCGACGCCGTCAACAGTCAGCTTTTCTGCATGAACATCGAGGAACTGGGCACCAGGTACCGGGGCAAGATAACGTTCTGGGGCGAAATTGACCGACAGCGCCTTCTGCCGTTCGGTACACCCGAACAGGTGAAAGAAGCCGTCCGACGGGTGAGGCGGGCGCTCGACAATGGACACGGCGGGGTCATCGCCGAGTGCGAATGGGGCAACAAGGATCCCGCCGCCAACATAGCCGCCGTTTTCGAAGCCTGGAACGAATCGCAGGCGGGCCACGGGTGACGAAAGCGCACCGCTACTCCGGCGTATCCCGCTTGGAGACCGGACGCGGCCCCACTGTGGACATGTCGATCTGCTTGAACCCCAGCTTGAACGCCGGCGAATCCTCGGCGAGGGAAAAATCGCGTTTCGCGATGTTCCTGAACTTGGGATCGGCCACGATCGAGTGCCGGTCGCGTCCCATGGCTTGCCATGATTTGAGGCCGATGGCTTTGCCTGCCAGCAAGAAGACAGGACGCTTCCCGGTGGTGACGTGATACAGGTTCAAGTCGGCGTCGATCCGGTGTTTGTCCAGCTCCGCCGCAAAAGGCCCCTTGAAGATCGGTTCGCCCTTGCTCACCATGATGTTACGGGTCCAGATGATCCCTTCGTGCTCCTCGTTGCGGGAGTAAACGCTCACCGCCTCGCCCCCGAAGGCCCAGATATTATTGCGCACGACGTTCCGCCGCCCGTAATGCTGGTGAAAAGGCTGCCGGTCGGCGTCGTAACAGATGTTGTTCTCGATCAGCAGATGGCTCGAACCTTCATCCGGGTAGATGCACCACCCGCCATAGTGGGCGGAGGTCACATTGTGTATCAGGTTGTTGCGAATGACCGTTCCCGGTTGAACCCCGAGCGTGTAGATCCCGCCCATATCGGACAGCAGTTTGTGGCCCAGATCGTGGATGTGATTGTAGGCGATCAGATTATCGCGGCTGACGCTGTCCTGGTAACCCCACTCCCACCCGCACGATATCCCGGAATAGAACAGGTCGAAAATGTGGTTGTGGCAGATCGCCACCGCGAAGGCATTCATGCTCAATATGCCCACCGCGCTGTGAAAGACCCGCCCCCCCTGGCTGATGGTATTGTCGCTGATCCGGTGATGCCCGGTTTTGTTTGTCGCCACATTCTTGTCGCGCGCGGCGGCACCGTTGATCTTGATGCCGCCCGCTCCCATTCTCC
Organism: Kiritimatiellia bacterium; assembly: GCA_028718445.1. Lineage (GTDB taxonomy): Bacteria > Verrucomicrobiota > Kiritimatiellia > RFP12 > JAAYLN01 > JAQULY01. Next base: position 1,179 of record JAQULY010000414.1, on the reverse strand, counting down.
GAATGGTATTGCCCACCACTCTGACGCCATGGCAACCATCGGCAATCTCCACCCCGTACCAGCCGATGTCCTCAATCGTGCAGTTCTCGATGGCGCAGAAGCGGGCGCCCTTGAGATAGATTACCCCGGGAACGTCACAAGCGGCCTGGGCGGCGCCCGCAAGTTTGCCGCGCGCAAGCCGCCGGCCGTACGACTTGGATTCTTCCGCGTCGGGGCCCAGGATGTCCGCGGCCCCATCGGACGGATCGGGATGGCGCCAGTCGGTATGCGCAAAGGTCAACCCCTCGAACCGGATATGTTCGACAAAGCGGTTCTCTCCGGGCGCCCCCATCAACCCAATCAGTTGCAGACACTTCGGCGCCATCACCACGGTGGTGTCCGGCGTTTCTCCGCGTCGTGGCAGGTAATACAACCGGCCGGCCGGCCGGTCCAGATACCATTCCCCCGGCTCACTCAACGCTTCGAAGACATTGTCCAGGTAGTAATCGGCGAGATTCGCGTTCCATGAGCCCACCGGTGCGGTCAAGCTGGCGCGAGCCAAGGTTACCTTGTTGGTCTCGGGATCGAAGGCCGCTATGGAAGAGCGCTCTTCGATCCAGAAGTGGACATAGACCACTTCGATGTCTTTGAGATTCTCGAAGGCGCGCACTTCGCCGGGCTGACAGATGAACTTGTCGTAATGCCGCCAATCCCATCCGGTGGCAGGAGTTACCCCCGGCACGTCCTTCATCCGGTACAGCCCTGCTTTCGGCAGGCGTGGCCGTTTGGCCCGCCGGCCGTTGACATACAATTCGCGGAAGTCCCATTTCCCCTCGGCCACTTCCGGCAGGTCGGCGATCCAGGCGGTCTTGCCGTGGATCGAACCGATGCGCCACGCCGTGATCCGCTTGGCTCCGCTCAACACCGGCTTTTCGTTGCGATAGGCCTTGAAGGTCACAGGGAAGGAGTGCTCCGGCCCGAACACCAGCGGCTTTTCAAGGGGATAGACCCCGCCACGCAGATGCACCGTGATCGGTTCCGCCGGACGCTCCCGTACCAGGAAGTGATCCGGGGTCGTGGTTCCTCCCTGGGCACAGTGCTGCAGTCGGCACAGCACGCGGGACAAGCTCGCTAACGGGCCATCGGTTTTGGCCCGGTTGGGGGCTGGTAGAGTACCCGACCAATTGTCGTTTCCATTCG
>JAQULY010000413.1 GCA_028718445.1 Kiritimatiellia bacterium | reverse complement strand
CGCTCGTAGGCGGAGGCCACGCGCAGGATGCGTCCCTCCTCGAAGGCCGGCCCCAGCACCTGCAAGCCTACCGGCAGGCCCGCGCCGGTGCGGCCGCACGGGACGGAAAGTGCGCAGATGCCCGCCAGGTTGGCGGTCGCGGTGAAGATGTCGCCCAGGTACAACTGCAGCGGGTCGTCGCTGCCCGCGCCGAAGGGATAGGCGGGCGCGGGCGTGACGGGCGCCAGCAGCGCGTCGCAGCACTGGAAGGCCTGTTCGAAATCGCGGCGGATCAGCGTGCGCGCCTTGAGCGCGCGCAGGTAATAGGCATCGTAGTAACCGCTGCTGAGCACATAGGTGCCGAGTAGAATACGCCGCTTGACCTCGCTGCCGAAGCCGGCGGCGCGCGTGCGGCAGTACATCTCGCGCGGCGACATGGTCCCGGCCGCGCGCCGCCCATAGCGCACGCCGTCGAAACGCGCCAGGTTGGCCGAAGCCTCGGCCGTCGCCACGATGTAATAGGTGGCTACCGCGTAAGACGTGTGCGGCAGGCTGACCTCGACAATCCGGGCGCCGAGTCCGCGGCAGACCTCCACCGCGCAGCGCACGGCCGTGGCCACTTCGCCATCCATGCCGTCCGCGAAATACTCGCGCGGCAACCCCAGCCGCACGCCGCGCAGATCGCCGCCGGCGCCGTGGGCGAGGTAGTCCGGGACCGGCAGACCGAGGCTGGTGGCATCGTGCGGATCGTGCCCCGCCATGACGCGCAGCAGCAGCGCCGCGTCGCGCGCGTCCTTGACGATCGGTCCGATCTGGTCGAGCGAGGAGGCAAACGCCACCAGCCCGTAACGCGAAACGCGCCCATAGGAGGGCTTGAGGCCGACGCAGCCGCAGAAGGCGGCCGGCTGCCTGATCGAGCCGCCGGTGTCCGAGCCCAGACTGCCGATGGCCAGCCCGCCGGCGATGGCGGCGGCCGATCCGCCGCTCGACCCGCCCGCCACATGATCGCGGGCCGCGGGATTGCGCGACGGACCGTGCATCGAGGTTTCAGTCGTCGAGCCCATCGCAAACTCGTCCATGTTGGTGCGCCCCACCAGCAAGGCGCCTTCCGCGCGCAAGCGGGCGATGGCGGTGGCATCGTAGGGCGCGCGGTAGCCCTCCAGGATGCGCGACGCGCAACCGCAGGGCTGGCCCGCCACGCTAAGGTTGTCCTTGACGGCCAGCGGCACTCCCAGCAGGGCACCGGGTTGCTTAGCGGCCAGCGCCGCGTCGGCGCGCCGCGCCTGGGCCAGCGCATCCTCCTCATCCAGCCAGACGTAGGCGTTGAGACCGGCATTTCCCTCGCGAATGGCCGCCAGCAGAGAGGTGACGAGTTCCACGGACGAAAAGCGGCCCGCGCGCAAGGCGGCCGCGGCGGCATGCACGGTCAGCGCGGCGGTATCTATGTGCGTATGACCCAAGCCGTCCTCACTCCACGATTTTCGGCACCTTGAACTCGTCGCCGATGCGCTCCGGCGCGTTCGCCAGCGCGACCTCGCGCGCCAGACCCGGATGCGCTACATCCTCGCGGAAGACGTTGCACACCACCTGGCCGTGAGAAGTGGGTTCGATGCCGGCCAGATTCAGCTCCTCGAGTTGACGCATATACGACAGAATACTGCCGAGCTGCTTCTGGAATGTGGCCCGCTCGACTTCGCTCAGGTCGAGGTGGGCCAGTTTCGCGACCTGACCCACATCCATGTCCACGGCCTTCACGTCATTCAACCCAAGGTTCCGGCAGCCTCTTACTTGTCCTCTGGCAGCGGCGCCGCGACCGTTTCCGGCTGCGCTGCGGGCGTCTCCAGTGGCGCCGCGACCACCGGGCCCGCGGAGACGGGATCCTCGATCGCTGGCTGGTCCGTCTCGATCGCGGGCTGGTTGTCCGACATGTCATGCACGATGATGGCGGGTTCCTCCGCGGAAATTACCGACCGCGGCCCCGGCGCCACGGAGGGGGGCAGGGGACGTGCCCGCTTGCTGCCGGGAGGCCCGTAGCGGCCATACCGACGCGCCTCGACGTTGCGGTCCTCCAGCTTGAAACCATAGATGCCCGACAACCGCTCCCACTGCGCACGCGAAAGGCGCAGATCCTTGTGCACGGCATTGGCCACCTCGTGCAGTCGCCGGCCGTCCACGTTCTGCGACTGTGTGACCCAGGAGGCGCTCTTCAACTGCTGCGCCACGGCCGGCTCGCCGACCACGATCAACCTGCTGGCGCCATCACGCAGGCCGGCGCCCTCGGTCCAGTCCGCCATCGGCAACTCCTGCCAGCGCCACGCGGCGCGGTCGAAGATCTCCAGGCGCGGAACTTCTCCGGCCGGCTGACGGTAGCAGACCACATCCAGATCGCGCGGGAACATGCCGGCCATCTCGAAGGCGAAATTCACCAGCGTATGCTGCGCCGGCACCGCCAGCACAACCCTCTCCGCGACCTGCAGCGAGAAGGACGACCATATCAACACGGCGGCACAACCGCACACGGCAATCCGTTTCATATGTTTCATCTCCACGTAGACGTTATCAGGAACGCCCGTATTGAAGCGTTATTGTCCGCCATTCCGCCGGGCATGTCAATGCACCCGCGCCGCTCTCGCGCGACAGTGGACGTTCCCAACATTCGGCGCTATAATGATTTAGTGGTTCCGGTGCATATGGACTGGATAGTTCGATGGAGATGGATGGGAAAGCGGTCAGGAAAGCGAAGTGCGGGCTATGTCCGCATGGGTGCCTGATCGAGCCGGAGGGGCGCGGTCTCTGCCGGGTGCGCGTGAATGTCGGCGGCAAGCTGCGTTCCGTGACTTACGGGCGGCCGTGCGCCATCAACGTTGACCCGATCGAGAAGAAGCCGCTGCTGCATTTCCTCCCGGGCACGGACATTCTCTCGATTGCCACCGTCGGCTGCAACCTGCGTTGCCTTAATTGCCAGAACTGGGAGATATCGCAAGGGTTGCCCGAAGAGATACCGGCCCATGAGCTGGCCCCCGCGGACCTGCCGGCGCTGGCCGCGCGCCATCACACGCCCTCAGTGGCCTATACCTACACCGAACCGCTGGTCTTCTACGAGTATACGCGCGACTGCTGCCGCGCCGCGCGCCAGGAGGGACTGCGGAACGTGCTGGTTACCGCGGCCTATATCAACCCGGCGCCGCTGCGCGCCCTGGCGCCGCTGGTGGACGCCGCCAACGTGGATATCAAGGCGATGTCCGAGACCTTCTACGGCGATGTCTGCGGCGCGACGCTGGCGCCAGTGCTCAAGGCCATCTGCGTGATGCGCGATGCCGGCGTGCATCTGGAGATCACCAACCTGGTGATACCTACGCTCAACGACAGCGAGCGCATGTTGCGCGACCTGGCCGTCTGGGTACGCGGCGAACTGGGGGCGGAGACCCCGCTGCATTTCTCGCGTTTCTTCCCCAAGCATCGCATGACGCATCTGCCGCCCACGCCGCCGGCCACGCTGCTGCTGGCGCGCGACCTCGCGCGGGCCGAGGGACTCAAGCATGTTTACGTCGGGAACGTCGAAGTCGAAGGTGGCGAAGACACCTGCTGCGCGGGCTGCGGACGCACGCTGATCCGCCGGCGTCAGTATAGTGTGCTGTCCAATGAGATCGCAGACGGCAAGTGTCCGAAGTGCGGATACGCGGCGAAAGGGGTATGGAACTGACGGCATGCGCGCGGCAAATGCGGGCATCACGCGGCGCGGTTTTCTGTGCCTGGCGGCAGCTTGGCTGCTGGTACGTCCGTTGCGGCCCGGGGCGGTGCGCCGGACATGGCACGATCCGCCCTGGAAGCGGCTGAGCCACAGCGAGGTCGCGCGCAGGGCCGAGTGGGCGGGGTGAGAAACATGAAACGGCGAGCCGGCATACTCGCGGGGAGATGGATCATGAGTGCGGCAATATCGGCGCATACCGGTTGCATGGAGAACGCCAAGGATCGGCCGGCGGCGGACGAGGCGGCGCCGCGCGCGGCCCAGGCGGAGAAGCGTGTGCTGGCTTCGAGCCTGGCGGGCAGTTGGTACTCGGACGATCCCGGCGAACTGCGCGCGGCTATTCGGGCCTTGCTGCCGAAACCGGCGCCGGCGCCCGCCGCGAACATCTGCGCCGCGCTGGTGCCGCACGCCGGCTACCAGTTCTCGGGGCGCGTCGCGGCGGCGGTGCTGGCCCGCCTGCGTCCGGAGGATTACGACCGCGTCGTCCTGCTGGCGCCAAGTCACTACCGCCAGTTGTCCAATGCGATCAGCATGCCGGACGTCACGCACATCGGCACACCACTGGGGGAGGTCGAACTGGACCTTGATTTCATGGCGCGCGTGCGCGGTCTGCGCGGAGTGATCTCCGACCCGCGCGCTCACGACCGCGAACACAGCGTGCAGATTCAGATTCCCCTGTTGCAGGTTTTGTTTGGCGAGCGCTTGCGCGTTGTGCCGATCGTGGTCGGTCAGACGACTCCCAGCGCGGCGCTCTCCTTCAGCCGGCAGTTGGGCAGGCTCCTGGACAAGCGCACGCTGGTGTTGACCAGCAGCGATTTCACGCACTATGGCCCGAACTATGAATATGTTCCGTTCTCGCGCGACGTGCAGCGCAAGCTCAAGGAACTGGACCACAGCGTGTTCGACCGCTTTGCGGCCACGGATCTGGATGGTTTCTGGCGGGTGCTGGAAGAGACCGGCGCCACGGTCTGCGGACGGTGTCCCATCGCCATACTCATGGGCATGCTGCCGTCCGGCGCCCGTGTACACGAGGTGGCATACGACACCTCCGGCAATCAGTTGGATGACTGGAACAACTCGGTCAGTTACCTGGGCGCGCTGGTGGAAGGCGCCTGGCCGTCAGGTGCCGCCTCCGACAATTCGGCCCATGCCGGGAACGAACCCGCGACGCTACCGCCAGAGGCGCGCGCGCAACTGCTGAGTCTGGCGCGCACCACGCTCGAGATCTGCGTGCGCGGCGACGACATGCCCACGCTCGAAGAGGCCGGCGTCGAGCTGACGCCGCCGCTGGAACAGGTCATGGGCGGGTTTGTGACACTGACGATCAATGGCGAATTGCGCGGTTGCATCGGCGAGATCAGCCCCAGCCGCCCCATCTGGGAGGTAGTACGCGAACAGGCCGTCAACGCCGCCTGCAACGATCCCCGCTTCACCGCCGTCACGCAGCACGAGGCCGCGAAGATCAGGATCGAGATAT
>JAQULY010000412.1 GCA_028718445.1 Kiritimatiellia bacterium | reverse complement strand
ATATCCCACATCAGGGCGGAGTAACGCGTGATGAACTGCGCGTAGTTGCCCAGGGGAAGGTCGTCGGGGTGGTATTGGTAGCTGAAGGGGTGCGCCCGCATGGCATAGGTGAATACGTTCATGTAGAGATGGTCCACAGGATACTGCGTGTCCAGCCCGATAATCAGATGGTGCCCGCCCAGTCCCCGGACGATCTCGCCCACGCCGTGGTAATACGTCATGTAATCTTGCCAGCGATTGCGCGCGGATTGCGGCGAATGGCTGCTGCGCGGGACCTCTTCCATCAGCAGACAGCCTTTCCGACAGGATTCCTCCCACGCGGCGCCGTTCCTGTTGATATACAATTCGTAATCTTCGTTGTTGCCGATCACAAAATTGGGCCCCAGTTTCTCCCAGAGCGAGTCCCGCATGCGTTGCCAGGCGCGGACTTCCAGCTTATCCTTGGTCTTCGGGTCATCGTTATCGATCTTGCGGCCGGACAGGTCGTACCCTACCGCACTGAAAATGGCCGTATCGAAGCGGATGCCGTCGAAGCCGAACATCTTCTGCGACTTCACGACCTGATCGATAAAGGCATCAATCGTGTCCCGGTTGGCGATGTTCGGGCAGAGACATGAGGCGTACGGCGCGAGACGTAATCTGAAGGGATTTTCCGTTCCCCCCACCGCGCTGCCGACTTCCAGCTTCTTCTGGTAGCCGCTCCACGTGAGCGATCCGCTCTTTTCATAGACGAACCAGTCCGGATGTTTCTGATACACCTTGTCGCCGCCATAACCGCCCGACCAGGGAAGGACATAGGACGTGGCCCGCATACCCCGGCGATGCAGCCACTCGACAGCCATTTGCAGCCAGCGTTTCCCCATCGTGTAATTACCGATGCCGCTGTACCAGTAGTCCGGCTCCGGGGCTTGAACAAAATAATGATCCGGCGACCAGGCATAAAACTCGTTATAGTTCGCATAGTTCCAGTAAACCGGCGCGAATGGTTTGGCCAGTTCAGCGGCCAGTTGGTTTTCATGCTCTTTGACCTGACTGACGGGAATGCCCGCATTGGGCCCCGGTCCGGAGGGCACTTCGCAACCGCGACCACGCGGGGTGAGGCACACCTTCCACAGGTTATCCGCTACGCTGAAATACTCTCTGCGCAAGTCGAGTTGCTTGCCGGCTGCATCCACCAGCGTCGCCGCCAGCGCAAACCCATACTCCTCTTTGCCGGTATTCCAGGTCAGGGACACTTCCCGCCGCTCCCCGGGCTGCAGCGTGAGCGGCTCATCCTTGAGGGATCTGACGGAATCCAGGTCGCTCTCCAGCGCGCAGCGCAGGGTGACGGTTTGCGGCGTCGCGGCCCCGTTATAGACGGCCACGACCCCCGTCGCCGCCTCATCGGTATAATACAGTATCTTGCCGGGCCAGACCGTGCCGATGCTGACACGCGGACTGGGCGCAACGCGGATCTGCTCGACGCTGAGTTGGGGAACAGGCGGTTGGTTTGGGATAACGTTCACCGCCGCCTGTACCTCCTGCGTCTTGAAGTTATCGAACTGAAACGTGAACTCCTGGGACGCGTTGGCGGCGTCGAAATTGATCGGGGTGATCGCCTTGAAGATCACGTTCGGGTAGCCCGGCACATGGACCGTCAGTTTCGCCAGCGGGGTGACGGTGTCTTCCCGTCGGTCAATCTTCGCCCGGAAGGTGACTTCGTAAACCCCCGCCGGCAGGTCGGCCTGACGGAGGGACGTCTGTCCCGGCGATGATGTCATCGTCTTGGGCGGCGGCGCCACTTCCGCCGTTGCGCAACAGACGAAGGCCAGGCAGGCGAGCGCCGCTGGCCAGAAAAATTTCGTCGCCCTGATGTTTTGCCGCGGAATGCCGACGCCGTCATTAAATTCATTTCGCATAGATTTTCCTCACTTGTTATTTATCGCGGTTTCTAATGGCTGAGTGACTAAAGCAAAACTTACCGAATCACGAATACGGTGCCGCGCGGCACGATGCCCGCGGCCACCGCGATCTGCGTGAGCGGGCTTTTGGCGTTGGCCGTGATCGTGTGTGTGCTCTCGGTAACGGCGCCCGTGATGTCCTTCCACTTGCCGCCCACGTATTGGACGACCTTCAAATCGGCCGGCGCGATCGACAAGCCCGTCGCCGCGACATCGTCATAGCGGATCGTCAACGTACACGTGTCGAACGTCGGGCCGCTGAAGTCCCATACGGCAACAGGCTTGCGCAGGCCCAAAGGCACGTCGCCATGGTCCGTCGCCAACAACGATCCGGTCAAATCCCCCGACCCGCCCGTGTAGGCAAACCGCACGCTGTTGACCAATTGCGTTAGGGTGGTAGGGCTATCCCCCCAGCACTTGGGACTGGCGGTGGCAAACGAGATACTGGGCAGACTCACGGCCCCATGGTTCTGCGCAAACCAGCCGTTGGTGGACGTGTACGTCAAGGTCTCGTCTTTCGCGCTGAGCGTGGCCGCCGACAAGTCCAGCGTGCGGTCGGTCCCATATCCATCCGCCATGACCCGGCCGCTGTTCTTGATCGAGGCTCCCGTCCCGATCCCCGCCCCCCAGCCGCGTAATGTGCCCACGGATGTGTTACCGCGGCGGACAACCAAATTCCCCTGAATTATTCCCGTTGAGCCCGCGGCATTGCCCATGTTCAGGGTCCCGATCCCACCGTCTCGGCCCACGGCGAGGACAAGCCCATTCGACATCAGACCTCCATAGAGGTTATACGTCCCGCTGGGTGCGACGGTGGAGCCGATTTCCTGATAGATATGCGTAAGGTTCGTGCCGCCCGTCTGCGTGAAGGTCCCATTGAAAATCCACATACCGCTGGACTGAGATTGCAGCAGACCGCCTGAGAGTTCGTACAAACCCGTGCTGGACCCGCCCCCGAGCTGCATAGTTTGGTAGGTGTGAACGCCACCGGATTGACGAAACGTGCCGCCCGCGCCACTGTAGCCAATGTATTCTTCTTTGCTACTGAATTGGCCTGCCGTCAACTCGCAGGCGCCGGTCGCCGTGGCGTCCTGGCTCACAAAGAAATAATGCCCAACCGTGTTGGTTCCACCCGTCTGCCGGAACGTACCCGCGCCACTGTAGCCAACATATTCGTCGCTGACAACGAGTGCCCCGCCTGCCAGTTCGTAGTACCCCGTGGAATCCTTTTTGACACCGAGGAGCAAGCGGTTAGCCTGCACCAAGGTTCCCGACGACTGCTGAACCATGCCCGTTTTAATGTTTCCGACGTAGAGATCCGTCGCCACGATGGTTCCCCCATCCGTCACCTGCAGCGTGCCTTTGGCGACCGCGCCTAAGTCAAGTAAGTTGCAGGCAGCGCCGGCGGAACTGACAACACTCGTGAACGAAAGCGTTCCGCTTTGAGCAGGGATCCTGGCAGTATCGGCGCTCGTCGGCACACCGGCATCCCAGTTCGCGGCGGTAAACCAGTTCTGGTCCACTCCGCCGCCTCCAGTCCAGTTCACCACGCCGGCTTCGACGCGCGCCGGCAGGACCAGCACCGCCGCCGCCAGCAAGATGCCCGATCCCGCCAGTCGTGACCGATACCCTCGACGATTCCAAACCCATTGCGATCCAACTTGCATGACGCACCTCCTGTTATTGCCGTTTACCGATCCCGTCCCGCCAACACTTCTTCGTTTCGATCTCATGACTCCGCCCATGTTATTTCCGTTTACCAACCCCGTCCCACCAATACCTTGCCTTCGGCGGGGCAAGCTCTACGTTCATCCCGCTGTTGGCGGGATCGGCCACCGATTCGTGATGGCCGGTGTAAAGCCGGCCCTACCGGCCAGAGCGCATGCAAAGAGATTTATGACGCACTGCACTATTGCACCCCGGCCATGGCCGCGGGCGCTTCGACCACGCCGAACGCGGCGTCGTCTTCCGGCGCCTCCTGTACCGTGAATTCCACAACCGCCGGCCCCACTTTCTCGCCGGCAAACTCCCGTTGCACGGCATCCAGCAGAGCCGCTGCCACATCGTCCGCCTTTTGGACCACATAGGTGACCGGCAGGGGGCAAAACAGATCCACTTCGGCATTCTTGTGATAAGCGAGCCGAAGCGTTTCCGGTACCCGAACCCCCTTCTCCAGAATCGCCATCGTCACGCCCAAGGACTCCGCGTCCGTGATAACCACAAGTCCTTCCGGACGCTCCCGCTGGCTCCAGAGCTGCATGAAGGCTCGATAGCCCCATTCCTCGCTGGTCATGCCAGGCGTATTCCGGAACCGGTCTTCGGTGACGATCCAAGCATCGTCGGAGGAGAGCCCATGACGCCGTACCTCGTCCTTGAACGTGCGAAACAGGGCTAGATGGTTAGCGGTTTGATATTTGTCGACGCGGCGCGCAGGCAAGGCTGAGATCAGGCCGATGGAACTGCAGCCCTGGCGCGCGAGGGCCGCGACGGCCAATCGTGCCATCTGCGAATTATCCGCGTAAACACAGGGACGCTCTATCCGCAGACCGCATTGAAAGGCAACCGGCGTCGGCAGATGACGCAGCCAGCGGATATGCGGGATGTCAACTATGGGTGAGACAACCGCATCGACGTCACCATGTCGAATCGCGTCGACCAACGCGGGCCATGGCTCCCCGTGCTCTTTCTCCGGCCGTGGATCGTTCCATACCGTCCAGTTCATCCCCAACGCCTCGACTCGATCCAGGAGGCACCGATTGACCGCGCGCAGATACCGATACTCGGGATGGGACAGTTCCCCGCCGAAGAAATAGATCCCGATCGTCTTGAGCGCCCGCGGGCGCTCGCGCACGAACGTGCCGCGTCCGCGTCCGCGCACGATCATCCCCTCCCGCACAAGTTGCCGCATGGCCGCATGCACGGCTGGCACGTGTGTACCTAACAGACTCGCCAACTCATGCGTCGGCGGAAGCTGATCTTGGGGCTTTATGGTTCCGTCGCCAATGCGTTTGCGAAGCCACTGGCGGACTTGTTCGCTCTGAGACCCTTTCCCGGAAAAGATTATCTTCTCAAAAATCATACAACTATACTAATTACACTAATTACTGCTGTCAACACAATCTTTCTTGCTGATTATTGACTTGTTTAAGTCGTTACAATATAGACTCTTACGATTTATCAAGTGGCCATTGGCTGCTTTACGTTGGTGACGCGGCTACCCGACAGCCTGCCGGAAATGCGCCCCTTCAGCACGACTCCAGGTTTGGGGACCCCGACATGCATGGCCGTTGTGGAGATGCGGGCGGATGGGA
>JAQULY010000411.1 GCA_028718445.1 Kiritimatiellia bacterium | reverse complement strand
GGCCGTGGCCACCACCACGCGGCGTCGGCCACGCCAGACGATCCAGCCGATCGCGGCCAGCAGCAGGCCGAGAAGCACCGCGATTGTCCACTTCAGCGCGACGGCGGTGATCGCACCCGGCTCGCGGACGGGACGGTAACGCGGACGGAAATGCCGCATCAACCAGAAGCAGAAGCGTTCCCACAGATCGGCCAGTGCCGCGCCCAGACGCCTCAGGCGAACGCCCAGCGCCCGTAACTGACGAAGCAACCAGTTGTCTTTCCCACTTTGCCTGACAGTCTCGCGCGGCATGCGCCAGGCAAACACGGGACGGGCCATGACGACGGAGAGCGCCTCGTCCAGGTGCGCCGGCGTGACTGTGCTGGATTCCGCCGGAGTCGTCGCGGCGGCCGGCGCCGCCGCGGGCGTCAGCAGAAGCGCCAGCGCCAGACAGACGGCGACAACGCTTCCGCCCCGATTGCTGCGCCGCCGCGCGCGCTCGGCGCGCCATTCCGTCAGCAGGTCAACGCCGGTCGCCGTGGCGCCGCCGTAGAAGCAGCGCAGGACATATATGGCCTTGACCAGCGGATCGAGCAGCAGGTGCGTCATGGCCAGTGCCAGGCACAGCACCGTGGTGTTCAGGAACCACAGCGCATAGCGCATGCCGGGACTATCCACTCCCAGGAATGCGTGCGCCAGCCACGGTAGCACGCGTAGACAGGTTACGACCTCGACGAATACAATCGCGCGGAAGATCAGCAACCAGAAGACCAGCAGATGATTCTGCCATGGCCACAGCACGGCCAGACGGTTGGCTGCCGCTACGCGTCCGGAGGGCACCTCGTCCGCCGCGACCAGGCTCTGGTAGAAGGCGTAGACGCGGGCGTATGGCAAGGTCGCCAGCATGGCGAATGGCAACGACACCCATGTCCAGGCCCCCCACCGGAGTTGGAGGCCGGCTTCGGCCAGGCCATCGCGCAGCCTCCAGGCCGGCGCCGGCGCATCGCGCATGGCAGCGCTCAGCACGGCGCAACCGCGCGCCTGCCAGACGCGCATCCACAGGTGAGCGCACGCCAGCAGCAGGGCGCCGGCAGTCAACCGCGAAGCGGCCATCGCGCCGCGGGACATGTCCGACCAGAAGTAGATCAGGCCGAGCGCATACGGCACACCGCCGAACCAGAACGCGCCGATCGCCAGCGGAGGAGCATGCCGCAGCACGTACAGCGCCTGTTCGACCAGATCCAGGCTGGGCAACCCCTGGGCCAAATGCGAAGGTTTCCTCAGGATTCCCATGTTTCGCCGTCAGTCCCGCTCCGTGCCGCGTTCCCAGTAACGTCCCTCGTGGAAGTCCGCCGGTAGTAGCAGCAACAATCTGCCGACGGTTGCGTACACCAGCCAGAGCGCCAGAAAGCCGGCCAAAGCGGCGCACCAGGCCAGTGGCTTGAAGGCGCCGCGCCCTTTGCCTGAGGCCGGCGCCGCGGCCTGTGCCGCCAGACAGGTTGCGCACAGGACGCGGCCGTCGTGCTCGACGATGCACTCGCGGCAGAAGAAGTGTCCGCAGGCCGGGCAACGGGCGGCGGCCTCGCGTTCGGAGTGACGCTCGCAGCGTTGTTCGTGCAGGCGCATCAACTATGGTCCCTCCGGTGGCGGAGGCAGCGGCGGGGGCGCCGCATTGCGCGCCGCCGCGCCGCGCCGTAGCGCGAACACGCCCCAGAGCGCGGAGGCCACGGAGATCGCGGCGAACGCCGTCAGTAGGCCACGGACAAAGGCGTGGCCGGCCAGTCCTTCAATGTCAACACCCATGGTGCCTTGCGCGGCGGGATGCCGCACCGACGCGACGACATTCAAGACGGTGAGCGTGACGTAAAGCGACAGACCGCGGAGAATCTGATAGCCGAAATTGGCCCACGTCCAACGGCGCCACGCGACGGACGTCGTGCGCCGCGCGCTCCGTGAGAGCACGACGAACGTAAGCAGGAACGTCAACAGGATGGTGACTCCGGCCGGTGTCAACAAGCCCGCATAGCCTGTGTTGAGGAAGAGCGCGATCGCCAGCGTTTCGAGCGTCAGCGCGGCGATCAGGATACGGTGAAAGATACCATCGTCGGGAACCAGCAGCGGAGTCGGCGCGACGCGTCGTCGGGACGGCGCGGCCGGCGCAACGGGAGCCTCGATCCGCGCCGCCGCGTCATCGGCGGGAGCGGGTGCCGGCGCGGGCGGCGCCAACGCCGACCGGTGCGCCTGGGCATCGTATGCGCCCTGCGCACGCGCGATCGGGACCGACAATCGGTCCATCTCCCGAAGCGCGCGGCGCAGGCGTGTCAGGCCGCGCAGGCGCACGGTATTGACGCGCGTGCAGACTTCACAACGGCATCCCGGCCCCAGCAGCGTGTTGATCAGCAGCGGCACGCACAGCGCCAGGACAACGGCGCCGCCAAACCAGACGCCATCGTCCATCAGCACCATCATGAAAATGGCCGGCACCAGCAACAGGCCCAGAACGATGTTTATGATCAGCCGTCGCGTGCTGGGCTGGACGATCATGCTCTCGATGTCGCGGAAGAACAGCCGTTGGTATTTCTCCGTATAGTAGATGTGTTGGACCACCAGCAGATGATCGTCCGCCTGCCAGAGCGATTGAATCGCCGACAACGAGTGGCCGCGGCTATAGATGCGCCGCAGTCGTCGGATGGGTGGCGGAGGCGGCAACGTTGCGGAGGCAGTGGAATCGTTCATGGGTGCAAACGCGATATGACCATAGTGGGAATGGCGATCCAGGCCGCCAGAATGCCGACGGCAAGCAACGACGCCACGACCAGCCGCCAGCGGTTGTAAGGGAGCAGACTCAATTCGGTGCGCCAATGGCGGATGGTCAGGTAGAGGATGAAAACGGCGACGATGAAGGAGACGAACCAGAGCATGGGGGAGAGCAACGCCGCGAGCAGGGCAATCTGGTCGTAGCGCACCCGTTGGGCCTCGAAACCCTTGCCGCGTTTGCGGACCAGTTGCCGTTCGCGGTTGAGGCAGGCGGCGCAGACAATGCGCTCATTGAAGTCAATCCGGCATAGACCGCACAGCAGCCTGCCGCAGGCGTCACAAACCGACGAGGCCTGCTTGTCGGGGTGATTGAAGCAAGTGGCGTCGCCCGGCACGGCACGCACGCTGGTCTGACGGTTCTCGTTTTGCCGGTATATGGCGGGGTACACCCGGACAAAGGCCATCGTGCCGCAGCGCCCGCAGGTGACGCCATGTTTGCCGTCGCCAACCGCGGACACCGCAAGAGGCGCCCGGCAACGCATGCAGCAGATGGATGCCGCCATCTCAGATCCTTTCTTCGCGCACCGTATATGACGATCAGCCCCGCGCGCGAATTACGCGCGTGTTGCAGATGCGGTCGTGCAGGGTACGGCGTTCCTCCTTATCGTAGGCCGCCATCAGGTAGCCGATGCAGAAGAACATGCCCGACAGCATGGTGGCGAAGTGGCGGCCGCAGGCGCGGCCGTAAGAGACCGGACCGCCATCGGGCATGACCACCTTTAGCCCGCAAGCCATCTTCCCGAGTGTCGCGCCAAACCTGCCGACCATCAGCGTCGTGTAGATCGCCACCACGAGAGTGGGAACGAACCAGGTCAACGCCATCAGGCCGAAAGCCGGCGCCATGCCCCCGTCAACGCTCGATCGACCGAGCGCCACGCCCAAGGACAGCACGATGGCGTAGTTGATCACGGTGGCGATGATCCAGTCTATGAGCCAGGCGCCCGCGCGGATGCCGAAACCGGCGTAACACAGCGGTCCTGGTGTCTCGGCGTTTTCCTTCAGTTTCTGCACGAAATCCGGCTTGCAGGCGGCGCATACCCACAGCCGGTCGAACTGTATGGCCTCGTTGCGGGCAACGGACTGCCCGCACATGCCGCACACCACTTCGCCGCTATCCGCCACGGCACTGCGCGGCGTGGCTGACCGCACCTGGCCGAACGGTTGCCAGTTCTCCATGCCCGCGGTCCACACCATGGTCTCCGCCGTAAGGACGCCGGCCGATGCCAGCCGTCCCAACTCGATTTCGGGAACGGGCCCCTTTTGCTGCCCCTTCTCGGCGTAGTACCACATGCGCTCCGCTTCGTCCGCCATGGCCCCGACTCCTTTGCTGTCCGCGATGAAGTTGCCCGACAACGTACCGGCATGATAGCGCACGTGGCACGACCTGACCAGCGCAGTTGTAAAGTGCTGTCGTTCGCGGTACAGTCACAGTGCCGAGTGGCGAGAGCAGGGGCCATCCCGGAGACCCGGTAATGACCATCCGAACTTTTTTTGACGAGACGGTGGCGTCCGCACCCGCGAGGGTGGCGGTGCAATACCGCGAAAAGGAAAACAGCGCCATCCTCAGCCGCACTTACGCTGAGTTCGCCGTGCGCGTGCGGCAGGTGGCCGAGTTGGCGGGCGCGCTCGGCATCGCTCCCCGGCAGGCGCCCGTGGCGCTGATCCTGGAGAACTGCCCACAGTGGCTGGAGATCTACCTCGGTCTGACCGGCTGCGCCACCACGGTGGTGCCCATCGATCCGAAGCTGCACGCCGCGGAAGTCACTCACGTGTTGCTCGATTCCGGCGCCTGCGCCGTGTTCACCGACAGCAAGCATTCCGCGATGCTGGTGGAGATTCTGCCCGGTTTGCCCGCCATGCACCAGGTCGTGCTGCTGGATGCGGCCGCGGGCCATCTCCCCGCCGTCTGCGCGGGCCGCCCCTGCCACGCCTACGAAACCGCCATCGCGGCGCAGGCCGACGCGGCCGCCAGTCCCGCCAGCCGCTATGCCCGCGAGTTCGCGTATCCGGGCGATGTGGCCTCGCTGATCTACACCTCCGGCACCACCGGACAGCCTAAGGGGGCGATGCTGACGCACGCCAACATCTGCGCCGACGCCGATGGCGCCCTGTCCGTGATTGCCGAAATCGGTTCACTGGACCGCTTCCTGATCGTGCTGCCGCTCTTCCATGCCTTCTCCTTCACGGCCAACTTCATCGTCCCGTTGCGCGCGCGCGCCTGCATGCAGTTTGTCAAGAGCCTGCGCAACGTCAGCGACGACATGCGGGCCTTCTCGCCGACCATCCTGATGGCCGTGCCCCTGCTGGCGGACAAACTCTACGCCAGGATCGAAGACCGCATTCGCCGCAATCCGCTGGCGCGTCTGTTGCTGCTGCTCGGGCTGCGCAACCTGGTTGCGCGGAGCGTGCGCCGCGGCCTGGGCGGAAGCCTGCGTCTGATCGTCAGCGGCGGCGCTCCCGGCAACAAGGAGGTGCTGGAGGGTCTGCGCGGCTTCGGTCTGCCGACCATCGAGGGTTACGG
>JAQULY010000410.1 GCA_028718445.1 Kiritimatiellia bacterium | reverse complement strand
TCGCGCAGCCATTGGGCGGGCCACGCATCGCCAAGCTGATCCTTCAATTCGCGGATGCGGAGGATGTCTTCCTTGCCCGACGCTCCGACAAAGGCCAGCTCCGGGCCGGACAGGCCGAGCTCGAACAGGCGGCGGCCGTCGGGGTGCATGGCGTAGTACTGCCGCTTGGGCGTGGCCATCGCCAGGATCTCGATCTGCCGGCGATTCAACCCGATGCCCTCATAGAGAGGCCGGATGTTCTCCGTCTGCGCCTCAGGGTTGGGCAGCATGATCTTGGTCGGACAGGACTCGAAGATCACGTCGGCGATTCCCGATCGGATCAGATCGGTCAGCGACTGCGTGGCGAACACGACCGCCACATTGGCCTTGCGCAAGACTTTCAGCCACTCGCGGATCTTGGCCTTGAACGCAGGGTGACTGAGCATGATCCAGGCCTCGTCCAGCACGAGCAGCGTGGGCTGGCCCTTGAAGCGCTGCTCGATGCGGTGGAACAGATAGGTGAGCACGGGCAACACCAGCTTGTCGCCTTTGTTCATCAGGTGTTCCATCTCGAAGACCTGGAACGGATCTTCGGCCAGGGCATCAGTTTCGGCGTCCAGCAGGGTTCCGGCCATGCCGCGCAGGGTGTAGGCCTGCAGGGCCTCGCGCAAGGTCTGATCCTGCAGCAGCACCAGGAGATTGGTCATGGTGCGCTGGCTCATCTGATCAGTCGAAGCCCCGAGCTGCACCACAGCGCGGAAGATTTCCTGCCGATGGTGCGGGAGGATGGTCACGCCCTGCAGTTCGCAGAGCTGCTCCAGCCATTCGGCGGCCCACACCTGCTCGCTGGGTTCATGGATACGTCCAAGCGGACAGAACGCCAGCTCGCCATGCTCTCCGGCGATGTCGTAGTGCTGGCCACCCGCGGCCCAGCACAGGGGCAACATGGAATAGCCCTTGTCGAACGCGAACACCTGGGCGCTCGGATAGCGGAACTGTTGCGCCACGAGCGTGGACAGCAGGGTCGATTTGCCGCTGCCCGTGGGGCCGAGAATGACGCTGTGCCCCAGGTCGTTCGCGTGCAGACTGAGCCGGAATGGCGTCGAGCCGTCCGTCTTGGCGTACAGCAGCGGCGGACTGCCAGGCGGGTAGAACGGGCAGGGATTCTTCTCCGGCCCGGCCCAGACGGCAGTGAACGGCAGCAGATGAGCCAGGTTCAAGGTGTGGATCAGCGGCCGGCGCACATTGGCAGCCGTGTTCCCCGGCAGAGTGCCGAGATAGGCCTCGACAGCGTTCACGTCCTCGATTCGGGCACCGAACCCGTGGTTTTCGATCAGCTTGGCGACTTCCCGGACCGTCTCGTCGAGCAAGGCGGCGTCCTCGTGGGCGAGCACGAGGACGCTTGTGTAGTAGCCGTAGAGCACCATCCCGCTGGAAGCCTCGGCCATCGCCTGCACGGCGTCGCCGGCCATGCGATCCGCGTCGGCATTGACGTGCGTGGCCTGGCCTCCGGCGTTCTCCCGCAGCAGATTCATCATGCTTTTACGCTTCTGCGCCCATTTACCGCGGTACTTGTTCAGCACCTTCTCGGCCTGGCCTGGGTCGAGATAGATGAAGCGGTTGCTCCAGCGGTAGGACACCGGAAGGCGGGACAGGAAGTCCAGAATCCCGGGGAAGCTGTGGGATGGCAGGCCGGTCAGCCCGATGCATGCCAGACTGCGGTTGCCCACGCGCGGCACGAATCCCGTGGCGAAATCGTGGGCGCCCAAGATCGCATCCAGGTACATCGGCACCTCGGGCATGACCATCGGCCGAGACGTCGGCACCATGCTGACGCACTGTTCGAGATGAGCCAGCAGGGGACTGGTCACGGCTCCGGTGCGCTCGTTTACCTCGTCGGTCAGGCGCCGGATATGCAACAGGCTCGACAGCCTGCCCTCGATCTCCCGGATTTGCTCCTTGAACCGCTCGAGGTTCCGGCTTGCGGTCGCCTTGACGCGGCCGTCGACGAACAGGTCGGCGGTCTTGCTGGCGGCGTCAGGCATCGGGAACCAGGTCACGCTCAGCACATAGCGGCTGGCGTAGCCCACATAGACGCCTTCGTGGGAAGCACGCCGCATGTCATCGATCAGCCGGGTCGTTCGGTCTGGGAATGCACCCTGGCGGGCATAGCCTGGCGCGGGCCCGCGCACGGCATCGCAGTGAATCACCCAGCCGTCGCCAAGCTTCAGCGCGGCGTTGATGCGCGCCGCCATGGCGCGAAGCTCCTCCAGCGTGGCGGAATCAAGATCCGGCCCGCGGTAATCCCATGCGGCCATGAAGCCGCCGCTCTTGGTCAGCACGATGCCGTTGTCGACCAGGGCTGCCCAGGACAGCAGGTCGGGCAGGCCATAGGCCGCGGTGCGAAACTCCTTGAGAGCCAGCATCACTGGATCTCCCGTTGCCTGGCGAACGGCGTCGCCTGCGCCGGGTAGAAGCGCCGGTACTTGAGCGAGCGCGGCCCTGTCTTGGAAAGCTGGTCGTCGTAGCGGGCGGCACGCGTCAAAGCCCACTGGCCGATCACCCAGATTGCAATGCCGACGGCCGCCGCCCAGAGTTTGGCGAGGGAGAAGATGAAAACCCCGGCAACGATGAGCAGCATCAACACCAGATTCCGCTCCCCGCCGAGCATGAGGATCGGCCTGTTGAGCGCTTCGTGAATGGGCACCTTGTCGTCGTCTTGGATCATTGCGGGACTCCGCGTGTCTTGTGCATCAACTCGACGACCGATGCGGTCTGCCTGAGGTCGTCGGAGATTTTGGAGGCAGCCCACCCTTGATCCATCAGAACCTGCACAACGCTCATCAGGATTTCCGGTAGATCAGGCGCGTCGGCTCCGTGTGCAGGAAGAGGTGGCGGCGGGCGGGAGGTCGAATGCATGCGCTCACGCCACCATCGCGCCCGTCAGGCCCAGGACGGCCAGGAACTTGTTCCCCAGGACGATGAAGGCCACGCCCAGGACGACATACAGCGCCTTCTTCGCGATCCCGCCGAGCTCTTCGCCGAACACCAGAGACGCGCCCGCCGCGAGGAAGGCGATCACACTGATGCCGGTGGCCACCGGTCCGGTCAGATCGTTTTGCAGGGTGGAGATGGCACCGTCCCACGGTAGGCCACCCGCACCGGAGGCGAAGGCGTCGGCCATCGTGGCCAGAAACACGGCACCGGCCAGGGCCATGCGGCGTGCGGCAGCAGTCCGGAAAGTCTTGAAAATCGGTTTCATCGGAAGATCCTTTCGAGAGGGATGACATGCGCAACCCGGCGCGCATACCTGAATTGCGCATCCGGTTGCAGCAGGTTCGCGCCACCGCCATCAATCCGCAATGCGGCGGATCTGCCCGATCTCGATCGGTCCCCAGTACCGACTGTCGAAGCTCTGGGCGGCAAGCGCCGGCGTCGCGCCGCTGCCGTAGACCCAGTACTGCCGGGGACCCAGCGTCAAGCTCCCCTGCTGGTGGGGCAATTGCAGCCACGGATATGTGCCCGAGCGCAGCAGTTGGCCGCTGTTGGGCAATTCACGTCCGTTGATCCAGACACCACGCAGGTTCACCACGACGTGGTCACCCGGTATGGCGACCACGGTCTTCAACATCGGCATGCCACCGCCCGGACAGTCGCCGGACAGGTAGAACGGAAAAGCGCGCGGCGTCACCCACAGGGGCGGGCAGAGTTCAACCCTTGCTCCGCGAGGGATCGCCTCCCCATCCTTCAGAGCATGCAGCCGGTACCAGCCAAGGGGCTCGCTCTCGGTGAGGTTGAGCCGCCAGCCGCTCCAGAAGACGAGGTCTGCAGCGAGCACAGAGCCTGCCATCACGGCAAACGGCAACGCCAGGCGCCCCCAGTGCGCGGTGCGCCGCCGACACGCCCGGCGGATCAATCGAGCATTCATAGAGTCGCCCTGATCGCCGCGGAACCGCCATAGAGTTTGCAGAAATGTTTGCATTCCGCTAACATCACCCCATGTACTCGATCGAATACAGCCGCGAGGCGTTCAAGAGCCTCAAAGCCATGCCGCGCAATCTGGCAACGACGGTGCGCGACAAGATCGAGCAGTTGGCGGCTGCGCCCCACGGACCGAACAACAACGTGAAGAAGCTGCAGGGGCGCCCTGGCTACCGGTTGCGCGTCGGCGATTGGCGCGTAATTTACGAGATTCATGACGACCGCCTGGTGGTGATGATCCTGGCGGTTGCCCCACGAGGAGGTGCGTACCAATGAGCACGATTCAATTCATCGAACGCAACGGGAAGCGGGAATACGCCGTGGTTCCGATGGAGTTGTTTGCGCGGCTCATGCGTGCCGCCGAGAGCCTGGATGACGTTGCCCTGTTCGATGCCGCGAAAGCTGCCGACGATGGATTCCGGGTGCCCGGCGCGGTCGCGCATGCCATCCTGGACGGAACACATCCTGTCAAGGCCTGGCGCGAATACCGCGGATTCACCCAGGACGCTTTGGCCGAGAAGGCCGGCATCAGCAAGGCCTATCTCAGCCAGATCGAGACGGGCAAGCGGACCGGAGTGGCCAAGACTCTCAAAGCCCTCGCATCGGCGCTGGGCGTGACGATCAACGAGCTGCAGCCCTGATTGCCGCAGCGCGGCCTGCGGCATCCACCGCCCTCCCGCCGCTGACAGGTCGCAAGCACGCTCTCGCTGGTCGATGCTCCCGATGCGCAATGCGCCCCGCGCCGGGATCGGACGGACAAGGTCATGAGACATCGAGCACGTCCGTCATCGCAGTGCGTTCCATCCCGCGTGTGAAGTAGTACCCCTGGCCATAGCGAATGCCAGCGGCGCGCACCCTCTCTAGGTCGCCCGCCGATTCGATCCCCTCGGCGATGACCTGGGCGCCGACGCCTCCGAAGAGATCATGGAGATCCCGCAGGAAGCGCGGATCGACACGCCGGGCAAGATGGGTCAGCGACATATCGAGCTTGGCAAACGCAGGGCGTACCTGCAGAGCGCGGCCGATGCCGTCATAGCCCGAACCGACGTCGTCAATCGCCAGCGCAAAGCCGGCTTGCGTCAGTCGCGCAAAGGCGCACGCTGATGCTTCGCAAAAGTCCGCGGCGTGGAGTCCTGGGCGGATGTGCTCGGTCCACTCCACCACCAGCCGATCCCGGCCCGGGATGGCCAGCAGACCTTCGACGATGGCGGGATCAAGGGCCTGGTGAGCATCCACGTTGACGAAAACGCGGACGGATGCCGGGATGTGGGCGCGCAAGAGATCGGCCATGCGGGCGTACCACGTCCGCCAGCCGTCGCCAGGCCAGTCCGGGCACCGATCGGCACCAGCCAGCAGCCCGAACCCCAGAGTCTCAT
>JAQULY010000409.1 GCA_028718445.1 Kiritimatiellia bacterium | reverse complement strand
TGGCGTGATAGAGCCACATGAACGCATCCTGCCCCGATGTCATTCCGAAATTGGCGTTTCCCACGGGAACGGTGGCGGGGGCGACGCCCAGCGACCCGGGCATGATCAGCCAGGCGTACCAGTAGGGCGTCTTGCCGAGGCGGGGGTGGTTCGCCCAGTCGGCGCCGCGCAGGCGCAAGGCCTCCATGTAGAAGTTGAACCAGGAAAAGCCGAACCCGAGATAGGCCGGCCCATTTTCATGGTAGCCTTCCTCGTCCAGGAAGCGGTTGAGCGACAGATCCGAACATTGCCGGGAACGATCCAGCCAGGCCTGGTTGAATTCCGGCTCGCCCTCGATGGCCAGTTGGCCGATGCCGATGTTCGCGGATGTCAACAGACCCCAATAAATGGCCTGAGGCACCTCCGGCGGACAGTCCCCAAGGGCATACGGCCTCGTGTCGATCTCCACCAGAAGCTCCCCGCACAACCGGGTGATCTGCTTGCGGACCAGCGTCTTCTGTGCTTCGGTGAACAGCGGATGGCACCAGTCGTAGATCAAGGCGGCCGGACGAAGCGACATGCCCGCAACATAGGGTAGCAGTCTCACCAAGCCATCCACCGCCGCCTTTCCATACCGCTCCTCGCCCGTCATGGCATAGACAAAGGCGGCGTTCTCCAATGCCTGCAGAGCACCCGCGCGCGCGCTGTGCTCGACGATCTGCACGGGAACCCCGGACGTCGCCGCGACGGCAATCTCGGCGTCCAATTCCGCCAGACGCTGTGGAACCAGCCCCTTCGGATTCAGGATGTTATTGTCGGCATAGCTCCGGATCATGTCGAAACACCGCCGCCCGCGCGCCGTTACCATCTTCGCTTTGAGCGCAGGCACGTCGGCCTTCTTGAACACCAGGCGCGGATGCTCTCCCGGCGGCGGGGTCCAGCCCGAGCGGCCTTGGGCGACGGCCGTGTAGGCGATCATTGCCAGGAGCAGTCCGATCCGCAAACCACCCCGAGACAGTGGTTTCATCCCAACTCGATCCGCGAATGCACATGCACCGGCGGCGATATATTGACATCCACTCATGGCTTTCCCTTCTTTATGATAAAGATTCGTTTTCATCTTTCCGATAACTTCAAGTTACCGACAAGGCTCTCGTGGAACCGCGCTTATTCCGGCCTTGGCTTGAACTTCAGATCGCCCGGATCGCTGATCTTCGCGATCAAGCTGCTGCTTCCCGCGCCGCCGATCAACTTCACCATGAACCGGTTCGGCCCCTTCTTCAACCGAACATCCGCCATGTAGATCGTGTCCGAGCTGAATTCGGCCGTATCCAGCGCCTTGGTCGCGGCCGAGCGGTCGGAGGTCAGCGCCTTCCCGTTCAACCACGCTTTCGCGATCCAGTCGCACCCGATGCCGATGCGCGCGTCGCGGTCATCCGGACTCTCGATCCAGGTGACGGCGTAGCAGAGCCCCCGATTCGGAACGCCAAGAGGATATCGGAAGTTCACGCCGGCATCCCTGGCCAGCGCGGGGAAGTACCAGAGGATGGGGGCGTCCTTGCCGCCAAGCTTTTTCAATCCTTCCCGGCTATCCGCCGGCACCCACTGCAACGCGCCGTCCAATCCGGTGTAGCCGCGGGACAACAGGTTCTTGTCCGCCACGGATTCCGGACCGAAATCCTTGGCCAGCAGCATGGCGGTCTGGTCGAGCGCCCAGGTGATGTTGGTATAGAAAGGCCCGATGGTCATCCAGGCGTTCGGAAGGATCGGCGTCAGCTGGGGCGCAAAATCAACATGCGCGATTCCCAATGCGCCGGTTCCGGTGAATGCCAGATCCACCTGCGCCCCCGACAAAGTCCGCTCGAATTCGATCCGAACCGGATCGGTCGCGCCATTCCCGCCGACATCCTTTTGCACGACCGGGTTCCCATCGCAAGACACGCGCACGGATCCTTCGCCGGCCAGACATTCCGCGCCGATGCGATAGGCTCCCTTTACGGGAACCGGCAACCGGACTTTGACCGTGCCGGAGCTGGAGACCAGCAACGGCCGGACCGGGCCCTGCGCCAAGAAACGCGTGGTGTCGCCCAGTGCCGCCTCTCCCCGATTCGCGCAGCGCGTAAACAGATCCCGCGGAATCAGCCGGTTGCGAAACTGGAATGTGGTCGTGCCTTCGGACAGGCACGGATAGGCGAATCCCTTGAGGTCCTTGGCAAAGAAGCGTTCGATGCCGTTGACGAAGACCCGGTTCAGCGCGGGCGCATCGAAGGACAGCGGCTGAAGCCCGTTGCCAGTCACCTGCGCGACCCGCCCGTCGTCGGACAGGCTCACCGTCCATGCATGCGGAAGCCGCGGAATCGCTATGGCCACCAAGCCGTCGACGCCGGCCGGCATCGGCAACACGGCGCCATTGACCTTCACATCCCTCGCGCCAAGCGGCGCGCAATGAATCGTGCTTCCGCCTTCTCCCCGAACGGTGATCCGCGAGCCGTCGCAACTCACGCTGGCCGGCGCCCCTTCCACGCGAGTCAAAACATGGCCGCCGGCTTTGAAGCCCGTTCCATGGACCATCGCGTAGCGACTTGGCATTGCCTCCGTCGTGGCCGCATAGCTCACCACCGCCAGCTTGGCGTCGGTTTCCACGAGCGCGCCCATCACAGGCGACTCGACGGCGGCGGCAATGACATCCTTGCCGTCGGCCGATGTGACCACCGCCACTTGCCCCATCCCCTCCGCCGGACATGCCATGCGCCGTCCATCCCCCGCGTCGTGCGGCAACATGGCCAGCGCGAATTTCCCGGTTTTGCCCTTCGAGACCGCATGCAGGCAATTCCGCGTGGAAGGCGCCGCGGGAGGTTCGAGCCTGACAACCGGCGGGGTCGCGCCAAGAAACACGGCGTCCATGACGCCGCGCGGAGCTGAGGCGAGTTCCCATCCGTTGGAGGCGGGAATTTCAGCGGCATCGGCCCGCACCAGAATGGTATCGGCATCGGCAGCGGGAACGGCATCCGGCGCCAGCGCATAGTTCCGGGTCAGCAGCAGCAGGGCGATCCGCCCTCCGGAGCCGGAGTTCACATCCACGCGGAAGGGTCCGCCCTTGTGCGCGATGACGTCTTTCTTACCGGGAACCAGCCGAAGCCACTGCCATCCCTCGCGGAAGAAACCGCGCCCGAACCTCGTGGTTTCGTATGAACAATTCACGCCGTTGACGACAATGCCGTTGTTCACCCACCCCTGGGGGCTGGGAACGCTGCGGACCAGCAACCAGCCGTGATAGTTGCCGACCGGAACGTCGTCGGCCACAAAGGCCGCTTTCTTATCCGGCGACGGGGTGAACAGATAAGGGCCGCCGTAGCGCTCCTCCACCTGGATCCACCGGCCGTTGTAACGCGTGTGGTTGTTCACAACGGTGTGCAGCAGGAAGTCGTATTCCCGCTCCTGATCGTCCTTGGCAATGTCGTCGGCGACGAGCGCCAGGGGACCGGTCGCGCCGCGCACGAAGAGCGTCCAGCGATCGGCCCGATCAACCGGATAGTGCTCCCTCCAGAAATAGCCGTCCCCTTCTCCTTCGAGGATGCGGTCGAAGGAGAGCTTGGCATCGATGCTGGCCATGTCCGCATAGGCGTCCATCTCCGCCCACCGGAAGAAGCAGTCCACCGAACTCTCCCGCTGCGCCTGCCCGACGCCATCGATCATGACGATGTTGTGGTGCTTGGATTCGTACGCTGCGGCGCCGGAGTCGGCGACGAAATACGCGCCGTTGGCGGCCAGACAGAAGGAGCCGTTGTCCGCATGCGTGTGCCCCGCGCCCATCGGATTGGTGAAGAGCGCGAACTGCGCGTCCCGCTCCCCCCATCCTGACCGATTGAAGAACTGGCCGCGCGGCTGGAACCATTTCGACAAAGGCATGGAGGAACGCGTGGCCGTGTTGGAATCGGCGATTCCCGCAATCAGACTGATCAGCGGATTCAACCGGTTGCCGTCATGCTGGCGGAAAGACGCCTGGTCCAGCATCCAGCGTCCCAGCCCTCCCGTCACCTTGGCGGCGCAGTTGATGAACGGCCAGGTGCCGTTATAGGTGCCGCCGGATTTATTGAAATCGAATGCCTCGTAGCCCCAGGGCAACGTCTCGTACGCGAACCATTCCGGCATCTTGCGCACATTGCTTTCCTGACCCAGGTCCAGTCCTCTGAGCTTCAATGCCAGCATCCCCTGCGCGATATAGTGGGTTCCATACCCGGTGGCGTAGGACATGCCTTCGTACAACGCGCCGTCGGCATCGATCCACTCCGTCAGGTTTTCGCGGAACAGCCGAACGCAATGGTCGTAGATCATTTGATTGAAACCGGGCCTGCCCTCGAGAACCATGTCCATGAGGAAGATGCTGGGAGCGGCGATCATCAGCCAGTTGGCGCCGCTGATGGCGCGATTGGTCTTGTTGGGCCCGCCCAGGAACCAGTCCCGGCCCATCATCTGCTCCATCGGTTCAAGCATGTAGGATGCGAAGACGCGTTCGGAATGCTGGCGGGCCGGAGCATCCAACCACGCGTGGAGCCAGTCGTAGGCCAGTGCCCATTCGCATTCCCCGCCCCAGGGCGCCCGCGGATGTTTTCCCGGTTCCTCCGGTCGCGTGGAAAGCCACAGTTTATAGTAGGTCACGGCCGGTTTGACGTCGGCTTCGTCGGCGGTGGCCAAAGCCAGCAGCGCCAGCTTGTGAATCCTGTCGAATCCATCCCAGGAATCCGCCGCCAGTTTCACGCGCTCCTGCTCCAGGCGAGCCGGATCCTCCAGCAACTTGACCATGTTCGCCCGGAAATTGCGCAAGTCCTGCATGATGAACGCCAGCTCGGGCGACGCCGCCCGGGCGCGAATCGCCGGCAGGTCGGCGGCCGTGAACAACAACCGGGGATGCTCTCCCGGCGGCGGGGTCCGGCCCGAGCGGTCCTGGGCGACCGCCGCGACGGTCGTCAAACAGGCAATTGCCAGCAGCAACCCGATCTGCATGATCCTTTTCATTCCAACCCCACTTCCGCCAGGCGGTCGAGTTCATGCACCGTGGAATTGGAGATCCAGGCATCCACGGTGGGACGGGAGACGCCGCCCACGGCCGCCGATGTGACACGGATCACGTTCAGATAAAACGTGCCGCCGGGCTTGGCGCCGCCCGGAATCAAGTCGGGGAAAGGAATCGCCAGACGGGTCACCCATTTGTCGGGCGCCGAAGTGTCGGCCACCGCCCGAATGCCGTGTTCATCCGAAGGCATGAACATCCGCCAGTTCACTTCGCCGTTCAGCAGGAGTTGGATTCTGCCCGTGGGCCCGACCGCGAACTGGCGATACGGCATGGAGCGCGTGGCCGCCAGAAACA
>JAQULY010000408.1 GCA_028718445.1 Kiritimatiellia bacterium | reverse complement strand
AAAGAAAGGCCGGGCGGCGGGGCGGGCCCGGACGACCGAGCGCAAGCGGATCGTGGACTCCTTCGATCTGCTCGACATCTCCCCTGCCCTGCGCGCGCTGGTGCTCGAGGCGCTGGACTCCAAGGAGTGGGACTGGTTCCGTGACTGCGATGGCTGCACCTTCGTCTCGGAGGTCTACTGGCCGACGATCTACTTCCCGCCCTGTCTGCGGCATGACTTCGACTGCATCCGGGGGCAAGGCGGCTGGGACGCCTGCCTGCGCTTCTACCGGCTGCAGCGGGCCTACGGGGTGGAGAACTTTCGTTCCGGTATCCACACCGCGGCGGTCACGTTGGCGTGGTACGGGTGGCTGAAGTGGCGGGCGACAAACGGCATCGGACCCGCTGGAATCAGGGCTGCCGGGGTGTTTCCGGACGAAAAGTGTGTGTCCGGATGTGTGTCATTTGGCTCATACGTTCTCAGGGCATTTCACGGCGACGCACGAAAACGCCTGAAAACACAAAAAACCGGCGTATTCCCCAATGAATATGCCGGTTTTTACTGGGAAAAGGATGGAGCGGGCGATGGGAATCGAACCCACGTATTGAGCTTGGGAAGCTCACATTCTGCCATTGAATTACGCCCGCAAGCGCCCGACGGGGCTGGTAGGAGCGGAGGGACTCGAACCCACGACCCGCTGATTAAGAGTCAGCTGCTCTAACCAACTGAGCTACGCTCCCATGCTGAAAGAAATGGAGCGAGCGAAGGGATTCGAACCCTCGACAACCACCTTGGCAAGGTGGCACTCTACCAACTGAGTTACGCTCGCTCGAAAACGGCGCCCAAGATAGCGCATCGCCGCCCGGTGCGCAACGACATTTTTTGTTGCGGAAATGCGGAAATGCGGATTGACGGCAGCCAAGACTGCGACCACACTGCCAGCACATCGATGGCAAGGATACCGGAAACCGTGTTGTCGCGCGACAAGCCCGAGCCGCTGCACCGTCAGGCGCGGGAGGCGATTCGGGCAATGCTGCGCGGCTTCAAACCTGGAGCCCCCCTGCCCCGGGAACGCGATCTCGCGCAGACATGGGGCGTCAGCCGCATCACCATCCGCAACGCCTACGCCGCGCTGGTGCATGAGGGCGCGGTCGTCAGGACGCACAAGGCCTACCGGGCCGCGCCGCGACCTTCGAATACCGGCCTGTTCATGCTGGACGGTTTCACGCGCGACGCCGTCAAGCGTGGGCACAAGCCAAGCACGGAAGTGCTGGGCATTGAGCTGGTCCATCCCGAGAAACGCATTGCGGAGGCACTCCTGATCAAACCCGGCGAACGCGCCTACCGGCTGGCACGCAAGCGTTTCCTGAACGATATCCCGATAGCGGTGGAATACGCCTATCTGAGCGAGCGCCTGACGCCCGGCCTGGACGGGTATTGCCTGAAGTCGCTCTACGCTTTGCTGAAGCGACGCTACGGCATCGTCGTGTCCTGGGCGGAACAGTTTCTGTCCATTCGTGCGGAGCCTTGCCCCGAACATGCGCTTCTGGGACTGCCGTCCAGCCAACCGCTGCTGTGGCTGCGCCGCGTTTCCTTCTCGGATCGCAACGTGCCGGTGGAATACGTCCAAGCCTGCTACAACGTCCGTGAGTTCGAGTTCTACATCGCACTGCGACGCGGTCCCACCGAGTGAGAGCGAAATCAGCCCGCCACGATCCGCGTGGGCCGGCCGCCGGCCACTTCAAACTCCTGCCCCGCCCAGACGAAGGCGCCGTCGATCCCAGCAGGCAAGGCGAGATCCGCGAACATCCTGCCGTCTGTCTCCCGCAGAGCAACACGGATTTCTCCCGACGGATGAGGCATTGCCCCGCGCGCCCAGGTCAGCGGCCCCAAAGCCGGAGCGATACGCACGCGGCGGAACCCCGGGCACGCCGGCCTGATTCCCAGGACTGACGCGTAAAAATGGTAGAGCGGGTGCGCGCCCCAGGCATGACAGTCGGAGCGGCTGGGCTCAGGCTTCTCGCAGGTTGTCCGGAAGCCGTGATCGAGCTGGTAATGCCATACTGACAGACGGTCAAACAGATGTTCCAGCTTCCCAACAAGGTAGAGCGCCTCGAAAAGGTAGTGGGAAAAGTAGACCGTCGTCCGCGTGAGTTGGCTGTCTGTCAACAAACCCTCGACCACCCGCGTCAGGCGGCGGCGGTCGAGCTGGCCGCCAAGAATCGCCAGGCACTGCGCATGTTCGCTGAAGCTGCCGGCATCCGGTGCATCTGCGAGCAGGCCGCGATCCTCGCGCCAACAGCGCGCCGTCACCGCCTCGGACAGCGCGCGTGCCGCGGCGCGGTCGCGCTCTGCCAGCAAGGTATCCCCGCAGAAGGTTTCGAGTTCCGCCTTGTACTGCAGCGCCAGGGCCGCATGCAGGCTCAGTACGCCGCTGGGACGCTCACGTGCTCCCGGCGGCACGCCGTCAGTCCATCCCGGAACCCAGTCCGTGAAGTTCCAGCCGTGCGGCGGGTTCAGCAGGCCGTCCGGCCGTATCAATCCATGGTAGACCTCCATGGTCGCGCGCACGCCGGGCATGAGTCGCCGCACGAACGCGGGATCGTCGCGCCACATCCAGAAGTCATGCACCATGCCCACCCACCAGAGCGCGAAGGGAGGGATTACCTGCACAATCCGGCTGGGGTGTTGCGAGCATGACAGACCGTCGAGCCGCCGCGAGGCATCGAACATGGCCAGGGCTTTGCGCGGCAAACGGTCATCGCGCGTCGTCACGTAGGTGGTCAGCACCTCCAGCCGCCCATCGCCGGCATACATCATCTGCTCGTAGTGGGGGCAGTCCATGTAGGTTTCGTGGGAGCACATTTGCAGTGCGCGCCAGCCGATGGCGGCGATCCTGGGCAGACGTTCGTCCGAGCATTCGAAATCGCCTTCCCATCGCAGCGGATATCCGGTCTCGACCAAGTCGAGAGCCGTCAGCGTAACCGGCTCCTCCACCGCGGTCACAGTCAGTTCCAGGTAACGCCCGGACATCCACCAGAGCGGCACGTACTCACGCTCCGCCCGTCCGTCCGGAAGGAACTCGTCGCCATAGCCCACGAAGGTCTTTCCTTCAATCTCGTCGCGATGGCCCTTGGCATGGGAGTCGCGGTCCGTGTAGAGCGCTTCGGCCCACTTCAAGGCGATTGTGGCCCCCTGGCCGCCGGAAACCCGCAGCGCCGGGTAGGCGCAGTAGTAGTCCTCCAGGTCCACGATGGCCCGTCTAACGGTTCGCGCGGGTACCGTGACTGTGCCCGCGCCTGCCAGCCAGGCCGCCCAGGCGTGTTCCTCCCCGGCCAGGTGGCGCGCGCGCCGCACCGGGTAGGTCTGCTCGCCGTTCGTCAGGTAGCGCAACACGCCGGCCTTCCGGCGGTCCGCGCGCATCGCGGGCAACGTGGCGGGCGTCAGCAGCCGGCTCGGCACGTGGTACTGCGTCTTGAGCGCGGCCGTCATGCCGGGGCCAAAGCACGCGACCGGCTGCCACTCGCCGGCAACGTCGCCCGTCTCCCATCCCCAAGGGTACCGGGCGCCGTGAAGACGCACGCGCGCGCCCGTGCCATAGACTGAATCGTGTGGGGGAAGGTGCTCAATGCCCTCCGCGAGCATGGTCTGCCAGGGCGCGAGGCCGGTGGAGAGGCGCGCCGTCCAATCGCCGTCCGCGGCCAGCAGAAAGCCGGGACGAACGGTCATCTGAGCTTGCGGCGCAACGTCGCCCTGCCACCAACTCATGGCCGCGAACACATGCCGTCCGGCGGTCAGACTGAGCTCATAGCTTTCGAACGACCAGTGTGCCGGATCGCAGCGTTCGGGGCCGCTTCCCACCGGCCGACCATCCAACGTCAACCGATAGCGATTGTCGGCCGTCGCGTGTATACGCACGGTCGCGGGCGCATGCGCCTCGAACACTAGCCGGAAGAGTGCCACGGAGGGCGCGCCCAGAGGGCGCTTCGGATGGTCCACCCAGAGCGCCGGCCAATCGCCAGTCTGAAACCAGTATGCCGGTGTCCTGTCCGAGAAGGGCTGAGCTGCAATGATGATGCGCGACATCTTGTTTTCACCTCGTGTGAAATGTGGTGGCATGTTTTAGCAGGGAACAACCGCCCTTAGCAACTCGAGCCTGAGTATTCGCTTGAAAAGACGCTCCGAAGCGCCTACAAGTATGTCTGCCGCCGCAAGAGGCATAATAGAACGGAAGACATATGAGCGACGACCAGAAACCACACGATGCGCCCGCCGCGGGCATGCCGCCAGCCTTTCTGCCCGAAGAGATGTACCCGTTGTACGATTGGTACCGCCGCCACGGCAGCAATGCCCTGACCATGCTGAGTATCGCCGTGCTGCTTGCGGCAGGCACGATTTTCTATCTGCGCCATCGGCAGGATCGCGGGCTGGAAGCCTCAGCCGCACTGACCGCCGCCGAGAGTGTCGAAAGCCTCGAGACCCTCGCCGGACAATACGGCCGCACGGAGGTCGCCCCTGTTATTCGCATACGCCTGGCCAAGGCCTATTACGACGCCGGCAAGTATGCCGAGGCGCAGTCGGCCTACGACGAGTTCCTGCACCGCCACGCAGACCATGATTTGGCCGATATCGCGCGCCTGGGACGCGGCGCCGCCATGGAGGCGCAACAGTCGTTCGCGGAGGCGCAGAAGGTGTACAGCGACTTCGCGCAGGCCAATCCCGACCATTACCTCTATCCCTCCGCCGTGATGGGCGAGGCGCGTTGCCTGGCGGCGCAGAAGAAGAGACAAGAGGCGCTGGACCTGTTGGACCGGCTGATCGTTGCGCGGGCCGACACGCCGTGGGAGTCGCTGGCGCAGGACCTGCGCAGCGTCATCGAACGTTTCGAGGGTTTCTCCTCGCGCACCTTGTTCGATCAGCTCGGCGCGGCCGCCCGTAAGCTGGACACTCAGGGCGCGGCTACCAACGCTCCGGCCGCCGGCGTGCCTTCGGCCACCGTCAGCAACCGCTGAGCGCTGCTATGAGAAGGCCAGTCAAAGGCATCCGCTTGGAGTTGCCTCCTCGTTTTCCGTAATCGTCGTCCGGATCGTCTTTGCATGCGTTTCATAACGCAGACGTTTCCCGGCTCTCGCCTCCCTTTTTCTGTCCAGTTCGGTTGACGATTACGGGCGACGATTACGGTTGACGATTTGGAATGCCTTCAACACGCGTACTACGTCTTGGCGCGCGGCTCGTAGTGCGTGTGCAGCAACTCGTGCGAGAGGTGGCCGAGGGGCGCCTTCAGGAACTCGCGGTACAACTGGTCAACCTGCGGATTGTCGTGCGACTTGCGCAGCGACTTGCCTTCGTCCTCGGCGTAGATCGCCGCAATGCGCTTCAGTCGCACAGCGTCGTCCGTAAAGCGCGGCTGCCCGCCGCCGCCGATGCATC
>JAQULY010000407.1 GCA_028718445.1 Kiritimatiellia bacterium | reverse complement strand
TACTGCGACGACAGCCGAGTCCGTAAAGTCCACGCCAAGATATAGTGCGTGCTCGTCCCAGGCCAGGCGCATGACGCCTGGTTCCTGAATACGCTGCCCCTTGTCCTGGGCATCGAGGGACAGATTCAAGGGATAGGCGCGTGCCTGTCGCCAGACAGTGTCGTCCAACCGGCCGTCAATTTTCACCGGCTTCGTGGCGCGTGTGGCTACCAGATTGACAAGACGTGGGGATACTGACTTGGCACGGTGCACAGACATGGACATTCCTTTCTTGAATCCGACCTCTTGGTTCGCTCTCTTTTTGTATGCGTCTGATGCCGTAAAAGAATATGATAACACACATCAATCCGTCAGGGGGTGTCGCATGTTTGACAACAAGAGTCTCGCTGATCCCTGGATCTACTACAAGATGATGCACGTCAAGCGAGCGCAGACAGCCCTGGCGCTCTCCTATGACCTCGGATTGTACAAGTTGCTGGAAGCGGGCCCGAAAGCGCCCTCCGAGGTGGCCGAAGGACTGGGGCTGCAAGTGCGTCCGGCGACCGTGATGTTGGCCGCCAACGCCTGCATGGGCGTTCTCGGTGTGAACCGCGGCAAATATTTCGTCAATGAACCGCTCAAGGAGTTCGCGTTCGAGAAGGGCCTCGGTTTCGCCCACGCCAAGGGTATGGCCAGGGCGGATCAGGCATATTTCGATTCTCTGAAGAACTGCGTTCTTACCAACCGTCCGGACCCCAAGTTCGCTCCTGATTGGGTCAAGGATCCAGATGGCAGCAAGGGCGCGCAAGTCTTCGACATTCCGCGGGACGGATTCCGCATGATGTGGGGCATGGCGCTGGCCGACGCGTTCGATTTCAGTCCGTACAAAGTGGTGGCGGATCTCGGTGGGGCGACTGGCGGGGTGCTCTCCGGGTTGACGCGCAAGTGTCCCAATCTCAAAGGCCTGGTAGTAGAACTGCCATACAGCAAAGCTGGCGCCGTATCCTGCATCGCGGATGCCGGGGCGGCGGATATGGTCGGTTTCTACGAAGCCGACATTTTCAAGGATCCGCTTCCTGCGCAGGCGGACGTGATGTTCATGTCCCATGTCCTTCACGATTGGGATGACGAGAGTTGCCTGGTGATTCTCCGACGATGCTACGAAGCCCTTCCCAAGGGATGTCCGGTAATTGCCCAGGAGTTCTTGCTGAACGAGGACAAGACCGGATCGTTCCTTGCGGTGTTTCAGTGGGTAGGAATGCTGGTCTGGACCATGGGAGAGCAACGGACGGCCGCTGAGATTTCCAGTCTCATGGCTAAAGCCGGTTTTCGCGACATGGAGACCAGGCCGGTTGATTCCGAACTTTCCATCGTCATCGGATGGAAGAAGTGAGCTTATAGAATCATTCTTCCTGCCGTCCTTCGCGGCACTGGGTCGGCGACGCGCCGCAGAGCCGGCGGAAGCGGGTGGCGAAATGGCGCTGGTCATTGTAGCCGGTGGCGGCGGCGATCTGTTTGACGGGCAGGCCCGTGGACCTGAGCAGGATGCGGGCGCGTTCGAGACGCGCGCGCTCCAGCCACGCTTGCGGACTGCTGCCGGTGGCAACGCGGAAGAGGTAGCCGAGACGCGACGGCGACAATCCGCAGGCGGTCGCCACCGACGGGATGGAAGGCGGGGAATCCAATTGCCGCATGAAGATATCCATGGCGGTCTGTACGCGGTGGTCGGTCGGCGCCAGCCGCGAAGCCTGGTCCACCTGTAGCCACAACAGGGAGCGTTCGATCGCGTTCATCGCCAGTGCTTCGCTGCGCGCGGGCTGGCTGGCCAGACGGTGAGCCTCCAGTAGCGCGCGCCGAATCTTGCCGTCGTGTTTGTGTCCTGCCAGCGTAATGCGCGAAAAGAGAGGGAACTCTTCCGGCAGTTCCAGCAGCGGCGCCCACTCGGGCCGCGGACGAAACACGAAGAAGACCACCTGCCACGGTTCGGCGGCTTCGCGCGACACCTCCCAACTGTGCGCCCCGCCAGGTTTCAGGA
This sequence comes from Kiritimatiellia bacterium, assembly GCA_028718445.1. Lineage (GTDB taxonomy): Bacteria > Verrucomicrobiota > Kiritimatiellia > RFP12 > JAAYLN01 > JAQULY01. Next base: position 3,403 of record JAQULY010000407.1, on the reverse strand, counting down.
ACATGAAATCGTGCGGTCGCTCCCAGGTTTCGCCCTGCGGTAGAATCTCGCGTGCCGTGCCGGCAAGCGTGTACCCGATATTCCACAGGCCATTGTCCGTCCGCCAGTTGGAGCTGACGGTTCCGGGGCGGAAGGAGGTCAGGCCGTGATGAAGTTCCGGCGACGCCGCAAGGATGGGCTTTGTCTTGCTCATTTATTTAACAAGAACGCGCGATTGCCAAACATGGCAACGCTTGAGTTATTGGCGCCGGAATCAATAATATTGTCTCATTTCGAAAGTAAATCATATACGGGCGCCGATGGCGCGCGCAAATATTAAACACTCCGAGGTTGTCAGACTCATGAAAACGGTACATCAGAACCAGACCGCCGAATGGTCGTTCGCGTCAGCCAAGCCGCGCAAGGACCCATTCAACGAACTGGAAGTCTCTGTGCGTTTCAAACACGAAGGCGGCGAGGAGTTGGTTGTGCCGGCGTTCTGGGCCGGCGACCGCGTCTGGCGGGTGCGGTTTGCCTCGCCGCGTGTGGGGGTTTGGCATCTTCAGACGATCTGTTCCGACCCGGGCGACGCCGGGCTGCACGAACGCGAGGGTGAAGTGCGGGTGAAGCGCTACACCGGCACGAATCCGCTCTACCGGCATGGACCGGTTCAGGTTGGCGCGGACCGGCGTCATTTCGCGCATGCCGACGGCAAACCCTTTTTCTGGCTGGGCGACACTTGGTGGATGGGGTTGACCAAGCGGCTGACGTGGCCGAACGGTTTCAGAACGCTGGTCTCCGACCGCGTGGCCAAAGGATTCACGGTTATCCAGATCGTCGCCGGCCTCTATCCGGACATGCCGTGGATGGACCGGCGTGGCGCCAACGAAGCGGGCTTTCCGTGGGACAGGAAATTCCGACGCATTAACCCGGGCTACTTCGACAAGGCCGACCGCCGCATCCGTTATCTGGTGGAACAGGGGCTGACGCCGTGTATCGTGGGTTGCTGGGGCTATTTCCTGCCTTGGACGGGGATGGAGGCGATGCGGAAGCACTGGCGGAACCTGGTGGCGCGTTACGGCTCCTACCCGGTGGTGTGGTGCCTGGCGGGCGAGGTGACGATGCCCTATTACCTGTCGGCCCACAAGCAGGCGGATCGCGATTTCCAAAAGAAGGGCTGGAACGAGATGGCGGGCTATCTGCGGCAAAGCGATCCCTATCGCCGTCCGATCACCGCGCACCCCGGCGGCAGCGGTCGTGCCGAGCTGGGGTCGGAGGAACTGACCGATATCGAGCGGACGACGAGTATGCTGACGGACATCGCCACAGGCTGGCGATTCAGAACCGACCCCGACAACCGCGGCGAGGAGCTTGGCTGGCCGCAGGCCGCCGGCGACGACGCCTGGCAGCCGATTCGCATTGACGCTCCCTGGAACGAACAGGGCCACAGTTACTACGGCGCGGCCTGGTACGAGGCGGAGTGCGTTGTGCCGGACGGCGTTAAGCGCAAGGCGCACCTGTTCTTCCGCGCCGTGGACGGCACGGCCCGCGTATGGATTGACGGCCAGTTCGCCGGAGAGCAGAACAAACCGGCTGAATTGATGTGGGACAAGCCCTGGTCCCTGGACGTCACCGGCCTGGTTGCCTCCAAGCGCACGGTGCGGATCACCGTGAAGGTTGTCAAGGACTGCCATGCCTGCGGTATCTATCAACCGGTCGAACTGCGCGAGGAACCCGAGGCAGGCGTTCCTAATCCGGTCTGCAAGGCCCCTGCCGACGTGCTGGACTTTGACATGCTCCAGACCGGGCACGGTGATCGGGCTTCGTTCCCGAGTACCGTGAAGTGGGTGTCGCGCTCGCGGCAGATGACTCCACCCATGCCGGTGGTGGAAGGCGAAGTCTGCTACGAAGGCATCGGCGCGCACTGTGGTCCCGCGGTGCAGCGCTGGCTGTTCTGGGCCTGCCTTCTCAACGGCGCCGCGGGCTTCACTTACGGCGGCAATGGCATCTGGCAGGTCAATACGCGCCGGCAGCCCTACGGGCCTTCGCCGCATGGCATGAGTTGGGGCAACACACCATGGGAAGATGCCCATCGTTTGCCTGGCTCTGAACACCTCGGACTGGCCAAGCGCTTTCTGGCGCGCCTGCCCTGGTGGCAGATCGAGCCGCATCCGGAATGGGTTGACCCCGGCTGGACCGAGGATTTGTGCGATCTGCCCTACACCTGCGGCCGGCACGATGTGCCGCTGGCGGCGGGGATCCCGCGCCGACTGCGCCTCATCTATCAGCCAATGGGCACGGGCATCAGGTTGGTCAAGGGCATCGAGCAGGGCGTGCGGTACAAGTTCCGCCTCTTCAACCCGATCGACGGGACAATCGTGAAGGGCGGGGAGGTCGTGCCCGATGAGCATGGCGACTGGGTTCCCCAATGCCCGGGCACTCCTTCTTGGCATCCGATGCCCGTCTATCAAGACTGGGTGCTAGTGTTGGAGAAAACGCTCAGCGCCGAACGCTCAACTCGCAATGAGAGAATCTGAGAGTTCAGATTTGAATGTTCCACGTTGATGAACCAATGACATTACGGAGCAAATGTGACTATGACCGACCGCGAACGTTTTGACGCCTGCATGGCGTATCAGCCTGTTGACCACACACCCTTCTGGTCCTGGGGCGGATGGCCCGAGACCGTCGAACGCTGGCAGCGCGAAGGATATGCCCCAGAACGGTTCGAGCCAGCCGAAGTGTGTGACAAGAGGCTGGTGTTCGGCGGCTGGTTTGTCCCCAATCCTGCCTTCGAGCACAAGGTCGTCTCCGAAGATGCCGAACACGTGGTGTACATCAACCACGAGGGCATACTGATGAAGGAGATGAAGCACAACCCCTCCAGTTCGATGCCGCAATTCCTGCGCTTTCCGGTGGAGACGCGTGCGGACTTCCGGAAGTTCTGGAAGGAGCGCATGCAACCGGACCTGGCGGCGCGTATCGGTGCTGATTGGCAGGCACAACTCCGCGCCTGGCGGGCGCAACCGTTACCGCTGATCGTCATCTCCGACCGTTGGGGCGGTTTCTTCGGGCCGCTGCGCAACCTGGTGGGCGTCGAACGCCTGTGCACGCTGTTCTATGACGATCCAGCCTTCGTGGAAGAGATGATGGACGCCAACGCCGACCTCATCGTCGCCATCATGTCGCAGGTGCTGGACGTAATCCCGATCGACGCCTTTGGGTTCTGGGAAGACATGGCCTACAACCACGCGCCGCTGATCTCGCCCGCAATGGTGCGCCGCCACATGGCGCCGCGTTACCAGCGGGTCGCGGAGTACCTGCGCGGACGCGGCGTGAAGTACATCGGTCTCGACAGCGACGGGCAGATGGATTCCCTGATTCCGGTCTGGATGGATGCCGGGCTGAACTTCCTGTATCCCTT
>JAQULY010000406.1 GCA_028718445.1 Kiritimatiellia bacterium | reverse complement strand
GATAAGGAGCAGTCCGGACCGGCCGGGACGGCCGGCTCCAGGGGACACCGCTGGAGACGGCGGTCCCCGCCGTTCGCCGAACGGGTTCGAAATGAGGAACTATCAAGAAACAATCCTGCCGACGATCACGGACAACGATTACGGAAAACGAGAAGCCGCATCCTCGTCCACCGTAATCGTCGCCCGCAATCGTCAACCGAAATAGACAGAAGCAGGGAAGCGAAAGTCGGGAGGCGGCTAACTCCCTGCACGGCCATCACTGGCTCCCCCTGCCCGTCTTCTACCCGCTTCGCGCACGCCAACCGTCCCGTCTGTCGTCACCACGCCTGAGGCAACCTTCTCAGTGTAAGCTCTCCCCTTCACCATCTCCGCCCAGCTTTCGCCAACTTCGGCAAACTCAAACTGCCCCGCCACAGTCTCTCTGTCTCCATCCCCTCTGCTCGATGACGCCGATAAGGAGCAGTCCGGACCGGCCGGGACGGCCGGCTCCAGGCGACATCGCTGGAGACGGCGGTCCCCGCCGTTCGCCGAACGGGTTCGAAATCAGTGACTGTTAAGACACAATCCTGCCGACGATTACGGACGACGCTTACGGACGACGCTTACGGAAAACGAGGAGACGCATCCTCGTCCACCGTAATCGTCGCCCGTAATCGTCAACCGAAATGGCCAGGAGAAGATGGAGATAAAGCCAAGAGATGGCCAATTCTCCGCGGTACGGCCATCACTGGCTCCTTCCACCCGCCTCGCGCACGCCAATCGTCCCATCTGTCGTCACCACGCCTGAGGCAACCCTCTCAGTGTAAGCTCTCCCCTTCACCATCTCCGCCCAGCTTTCGCCAACTTCGGCAGACTCAAGCTGCCCCGCCACAGTCTCTCTTTCTCCATCCCCTCTATCCCCTCTTCATTTATCGTGTGCTCCAACGTCACGCCTCACCGAATTTCGAACCCGTCGCGGATGAGGAATACGGTGGAGGCGTTGGTTCGGCTCTGTTTCACTTTTCTGCGCCCAGACCAATTAGAAGGAGTGCCCATACGATGATGCCAACGACCAGACATACGATATGACCAGAAGACCAACCATAGACCTTCTGTGCTGGGTTGCGCTTCTCTGTCACTGAGTTGATGTAGTTCTGGACAGGTGCCAGGCAGAGGAATGAGGGGATGAACGCCGAGATAATGGATGCCGCAATGCTTGGCGCACGACTCACCGCATTGGAGACAATTAGCAGCACAACCCAGCCAGTCGCAAGACTGCCCGGGGAAAAAGTTGGTTGGCAATACGAGCGGGCCTCCTGGTCTTCGTGAATACGGCGGAGCAGGCTATGACAGTAAAAGATTCCGAAGATACCGCGCCAGAAGGGGCTGATATTGAGCCCGTCACGCTCTCTAATGTATCGCCAATTCCTGTAAATCCAATAAGCTTCATAGAGGCTCATCGACACGATTGACAGGACTATCAATCTGCTTGTGGGAATATACAGAAACAGAGGGGCTTCCTCGCTTGCGATGGCTTCTTTGCTACGCGGAATCGGCGGTGGCGCGCCGGTTGTTGCGTCAATCTTGAAGACAGTTCCTAGTGGTTGCCAATCGGACATCCTTTCGCACCAGCACAAGTCCGAGATGTCAAGCATCCCTGCAGCGAGTTGTTTTCGGATATACTCTTCGTCAAACGGCCCTGTTTGTTTGCCATCCTTCGCGATGTGATATGAACTCATCTGGCCTTTCTACTCTTGCCCAACGTCGGTGGTGAGGGACGGCGCTTCAGCGACAGTCCTCTCCACTACCTTGTTGAATTAAGCCGGCTTGCGCCGGCAGGTCTTTGCGCTCTGGTGTCTTCTGCGTAAGGATGTCCTTACTGAGAATCTGGGAACGGAGAAATAGTACAGAAATATTTGGCCGAGGGGCGGAAATTCTGCTGCTTGGTTCCTTCGTATAGGTGGAGGGCGTGATTGCCCCCACACTGAAAGGACAGAGACAATGCGACACCCTCGCCTGAAGCCAGAATATAGGGAAACATGACACCACTGCTACAACCGCGTGGTGGGCACGTCGGCGGACCGACCGCTCGATGACGCCGACAAGGAGCAGTCCGGACCGGCCGGGACGGCCGGCTCCAGGGGACACCGCTGGAGACGGCGGTCCCCGCCGTTCGCCGAACGGGTTCGAAATCAGGAACTGTCAAGAGACAATCCTGCCGACGATTAAGGAAAACGAGGAGACACATCCTCGTCCACCGCAATCGTCGCCCGTAATCGTCAACCGAAATGGACAGAACAAGTGGGAGACAAGGCCAAGAGATGGCCAATTCTCCGCGGTGCGGTCATCACTGGATCCTTCTACCCGTCTCTTCCCATCTCCCTCACCGAGCTAGACGCAGCAACCTGGGTGTGCACGCTGTCCGCGCGATCAGGAAGACGACGCGGCGACCAGTCGCTGCAGAAAATACCGGTAGTTCGCGAATGAGATATCGGCCGAGATAGAATGATCGATGGCCGGCAGGAAGCCGCCTTCACGGATAACGGGTTGCAGCCGCGCGAACTCCGCGTCGATGGCCGCGGGGCCCTGCGCCACGATCCTTTTGTCGAATCCTCCCAGCATCCGCAGGTCGCGGCCGAACAATTTGCGCAGGGCCACCGGATCCATGTTCGCCGCAATCTCGCAAGGCGCGAGCATGTTGATGCCCACGCTGAGATAGTCGGGGATGAACGCGCGCACATCGCCATCGCTGTCGTACCACGCCAGTCGTACCCCCAGCGAATGGGCGAGGTCCATGACCTTGCGGTAACGCGGCAAGATGAACTGACGGAACATGGCCGGCGAGATCAGCGGACCGGTCTTGAACCCGACGTCTTCGCCGAACCCCAGCAGGTCGAGAGGGACCACACGTGCCGCGCGTCGTATGCTCTCGAGGCAGGCTTCGTTGATGCGCTCGAACAGTTCATCCACCTCGTCGGGCGCATCGTAGAAGAGATAGCTGGCGTACTCGACCCCCGCCAACGACCGGAGCGTCCAATAGTAGCACCCGCCGTCCGCCAGCGTCAGGATCTGCCCCTTATCGGCCCTGGCCTGCTCGCACCTCTTGGTCCAAGCCGCGTCGAAGCGCGCATCCAGTTGGCCCGGGCTGAAGTGTTCGTCCAGAACGCGTCGCAAATCCTGGCGCGACTTGACCGGAAAATCGATCCACTCCGGCATGGACGTGTGGTCCTTGAAATCCTGAACCGTCCGGCCGTAGGTGTCGGTGAAAATCCGCATGTTGCCGGTCTCGGACACGGTCCGCTCTTCGAACCACGGCTGCAGGCCCGTGTTGCCGCTCAGGTTCACGACCTTCAGTCCGCCGGTTACCCCCAGGAACACATTGGGGTCGGTGTCGGCGGGCAGACCTTCGCGACGCCAGCGGGCCAGCGTATCGTTCCATGGCCCCACCAAGTGCAGGGGACGCCGGTCTACGGCCTCGTATTGCATGACGCCCAAGAAACGTGCGCGATCGTTCATGTGTGTCGTAACCCAATTGTGATAGGTAAATCTGGGACAGAGAGAAAAAATCTGGGGACAGAGAAATAGTACGCAAATATTCGGCCGAGGGGGCGGAAATTCTGCTGCTTGGTTCCTTCGTATAGGTGGAGGGCGTGATTGCCCCCACACTGAAAGGACAGAGACAATGCGACACCCTCGCCTGAAGCCAGAATATAGGGAAACCTGTCACCACTGCTACAACCGCGTGGTGGGCCCGTCGGCGGACCGACCGCTAGACGACGCCGACAAGGAGCAGTCCGGACCGGCCGGGACGGCCGGCTCCAAGGGGCACCACTGGAGACGGCGGTCTCCGCCGTTCGCCGAACGGGTTCGAAATCAGGAACTGTCAAGCGACAATCCTACCGACGATTACAGAAAAGGAGGAGACGCATCCTCGTCCACCGTAATCGTCAACCGTAATCGTCAACCGAAATGGCCAGGAGAAGAGGGAGATAAAGCCAAGAGATGGCCAATTCTCCGCGAACCGGCCATCACTGGCTCCTTCTCCCCGTCTCGCGCACGCCAACCGTCCCGTCTGTCGTCACCCCACCTGAGGCTACCCTCCCAGTGTAAGCCTTCCCCTTCACCATCTCCGCCCAGCTTTCGCCAACTTCGGCAGACTCAAGCTGCCCCGCCACAGTCTCTCTGTTCCCCATCCCCAACTTCGTTCGCGCGGCATTGTGGGTCAAGCCCGAATTTGCCCGGTTTCTGGGATGCTAGTGAAATGGCATTTGGGCTTGTCCTTTCCGTAATTGCGTATTATTATGACCCGCTATGAGAACTTCGCGTACTATTGACGAGCTTGATATACGCATTGCGCACGAATTGGGGAAAGATGGCCGGCTCTCGAACCGGGAGCTGGCCAGGCGCCTGGGCATTTCGGAGGGGAGCGTACGGCAGCGGCTGGGACGGCTGGTCGACGGCGGCGTCTTGCGCGTGACGGCCCAGGCCAACCTTGAAAGCCAGCCGGACGCCTTTCTGGCGATTGTCGGCGTGAAGCTCGACGGCCGCCGCCTGACGGAGTGCGCGAAGCGGATCGCCAAGCTCCCCTCGGTGCTGACGACGATGATCGTGACGGGGCGCCATGATCTGATGGCCGTGATCCTGGCCCCGTCGCGCCGGACGCTGGTCGATTTCGTCACCAGCGAGTTATCGACCGTGCCGGGCGTGCGGGAATCCGAAACGTCCGTCGTGCTCAAAAGCCTCGATTTCTGGGTGGACAGCCGGAAGATGTTCACCCCTCACCTGAAAGGAACTAAAACGAAATGAAACTCAAAGGACTGACGATTGGCATCCCGCGCGAGATCATGCCGGGGGAGGCGCGCGTGGCGGCGCTCCCCGAAACGGTGAAGACGCTGTGCGGCGAGGGGGCGCGCGTGCTGGTGGAGACCGGCGCGGGCACGGGCTGCGACGCCGACGATGCGGCGTATGCCCAGGCAGGCGCCGAGCTCTGCCCGGAGGCCGCCGATCTCTACGTGCGTGCGGACGTCGTGCTGAAGGTCAAGGAGCCGCGCTTGAGCGACCGCTACGGCAGGCACGAAGTCGACCTTATGCATCCCGGCCAGATACTGATTGCCTTCCTGCATCCGGCGGCGCCGGCCAACCACGACCTGGTGCGACGGTTGCGCGACCGGGGCGTCACGGCCCTGACTCTCGACGGCATTCCGCGGATTTCGCGGGCGCAGTCGATGGACGCGCTGACCTCGATGAGCACCGTGGCGGGCTACAAGTCGGTGCTTATGGCGGCCAATCTGCTGAAGACCTTCGTGCCGATGATGGGCACGGCCGTAGGCGTGGTGCCCACGGCGCAGGTTCTGGTGGTCGGCGCGGGCGTGGCCGGGCTGCAGGCGGTGGCGACCGCACGCCGCCTCGGAGGCATGGTGACGGCCTCGGACATCCGGCCACAGGCGCTGGAGCAGG
>JAQULY010000405.1 GCA_028718445.1 Kiritimatiellia bacterium | reverse complement strand
CGCGGCCGACTTGGAGGCGCTGACGCTGCGCCGTAGATAATCCTCGCCCTCGGCCCGTTTGTTCTGCCCCAGCATCAGCGATCCCATGATGTAGTTGGCGAAACCGTGGTCGCGGTTCTGCCGCAGGATCTGCTTGGCGTGGCCCTCCGCGGCCGCCTTGTCGTTCATCAGGAAATCGAGCCGCAAGATCCACTCCATCAGCATCGGCAGCCCGGGGCGCAACACTGCGGCGCGGCTGAAGGCATCGCGCGCCGCCGGGTAGTAGTCCTTGCCCTTCTGGTAGGCCAACTGGCCGCGCGTGATCTGCACCATGTAGTTGTCGGGTGTCCCGGCGACCGCCTCCATCTTGGGCAGCACGCGCTGCTCGACCGCGGCGATGTCCTTCATCTGCAGCATGGCCACGGCCAGCAGGCCCAACGCCTGCATGTTCTTGGGTTGCAGTTCCGTGACTTCCGTCAACGTGAGGCGCGCCTGCTCGGGGTCGTTGGCCGCCAGGAAGATGGCCGCGCGTTCCATCGCCAAAGCCGTCCGATCCACGCCGGCCAACTGCGCCTTCTCGATCCACTCGCGCGCCTTGTCAAGCGTGCCGCGGCGGGTCGCGATGCGGGCCATAGAGACCAGGGCGCGCTGGTTCTGGGGCTCGCTGCGAAGGATTTCCTCGTAGATGGCCTCGCTGCGTTCGTCTTCGTTCTGCTGCATGAGTATCTCGGCCATGGCCGTCTTGACGCGCGTGCGCGACGCCGACGTGACGCTGATATCCTCGGCACGGCGCAATCCCGCCATCGCCATGCCGGGCTGGCCGGAGTAAGCCCACGTCCAGCCGAGCTGCGCGAACAGCACCGGTGAACGCACATAGCCGAAGTAGCGCGACAGCGACCACACCGGCAGACGGCCGGCCATATTGGCCACAAACTCCTTCAACTCCTTCTCGACGGCGTCTTTCTCGCCCGGCATGAACTTCGGATCGCGGTTGAGCATCTCGGCCATGTTCAGCAAGGCGCTGACGTTCTCCTGGTCAATGGCGCGCACGCGCTTGTAGACCTGGTAAGCCTCTTCGTTGCGCCCCAGATCCTCGAGCAGTACGCCCAGGTTGTTGGCGACAAACCCGGTCTGCCGCCGCAACGCCGCGCGGTAGGCCACCAGCGGTTCGAGCGGACGGCCCTTTTTGATGGCATCGCGCTGACGCGGCGTCAGCTGCTTGAGGACTTTCTCCATGCGGGTCCAGAAAGGCGCATACGTGTCCAGGAACTGCACCGGCTTCAGGGTGTCGCCGTCTGGCTCGCCGACAAAGCACAGATAGTTGGGCGCCACCGTCCATCCCGCGCCTACCAGCAGGTCCGGCGCGCTCATGACGGCCAGCCGCGACGACACGTTGGAACCCACGTTGATCCAGTCCTGTATGAAAGCCATGACGCCCAGATCGGCCGAATTCTTCAGGCGCACGCGGTCGAGACTCTGGAATTCCGCATCGGTGTCAATCAGTTTCTTGATCTGCCGGATGTAGATAGGGTTGTCGTTCTTGTTCAGCGCCAGCAGTTCCAGCGGCTGCTTGCGGCGGCTGGCCTCGATCAGCAGATGGTTGTCCAACAACCCGTCGCTCACCAGCCAGCGCCGTCCCTGCAGGTTGTCAAGCAACTCGCGCGCGCACACGTCGGCAAAGGCGCCGCGGCGTCCGCTGGCCTCGAAGCCATTGATCAGTGCCGCGGCGGCCACCACCACCAGCACCGGCCAGGTCAGAGCGTAACCTAGCCAGACGCCCGCGCGCACGCGCAGAATCCGCACATCGCGCACCTTCATGAGCTTACGATTGGCCATCAGCAGGTACCAGTACGCGGCCAGATAACCCGCCACCATCGCGGTCAGGCCATACATCATCACCGGCATCCCGCCACGATCGCGCAGCAGCCGCCACGGTGAAGCCGGCGCGTTCCCCAGAATGGCGAAGACGATCGCGGTCATCACGATGTGCAGCACGTAATGACTCCACTGGCGCGACTCGTTGAGGGCGCGCACGGCGATCAGTTGCGCCGCCAGCCATGGCACGACGATCAGCATCACGATCAGCAGCCAGCCTACCCGCGGCAGCGCAAAGCGCAGCGCCTTGGCCTGGTCGCGCAGCATCGTGCGCACCACGTCCCAGAAGCCCTCGTAGCCACGCAGCGAGATGTCCGCCGACTGACAGAACAGGTGCGCTGTCAGCAGGTAGAACGACAGGCCGATCAGCGCCAGGAGCACCAGCAGAAAAATGCGTCCCAGTTTCAGATCGTCGTTACGGTACCAATGGAGGAAGGCATACAAGACGAAGAGCGGCGCGAAAGGTATGAACACCACGCTCTCCACGATACCGATGCCGTAGGCGAGCGCGAGGATCGCGGCCCACCAGAGGCGATCGGTGCGCAGGTAAAGCAGGAACAGGTGCGTCGCCAGCAGCAGAAGCAGCAAGTCGAAGGACTGGTAGTGCAGACGTGTCGAGACCATCCAGAAAGGCACGCTGAAGGCCAGTGCCGCCGCCGCCACCACACCGGCCATCACCGAGGCACGCACGGACTGTTCGGCGGTATCGTCGGCCTTGTCAATGGCCGCGTGCGTCACTCGTGAGACCAGATTGTAGAGCAGTCCGACGCAGAGCGCGCCGCAGAGCGCGCTGAAGAGGTTGAGACGCATGGCCAAGGTGCCGATGTTCAGTGCACCGATCCAGCCCACCAGCGCGCCCCAGATAGGATGCGCCGGGGCCAGTTCCGGTTCGATACCGGTATAGGTGGTGATCAGCGCAGCCGAAGCCCCCGGAAAAACGCCCGTGGAGAGAGTCAGCAGGTAAACCAGCAACGCCACGCCCGCGGCGCCCCAGCTCAGCATCAGGTCCAGTTTGCGTTTCCACTGCCTGCAAGCGGTCAAGTCTCTCATGTCGCGCCTCGAGATCGGGTTTTGGTGACGAAAGTGAATCGCCCAGATAGTCGCAGATTTCGGCCGATGGGGCAAGCTGTTCACGTGCCGCCGCAACGTGTATTATCTCGCCCCATGACTTCTCAGGAAATCGATACCCGTCTCAAGCAGATGATCGTTGATAGGCTCTTTCTGAAGGTGTCGCCGCAAGCGCTCGAATCGGAATCCTCGCTGATAGACGACTACGGCGTGGACTCGGTCTGCCTGCTGGAACTGGTGGTCGGACTCGAGGACGAGTTCGGCATCCAGATTGAGGACGGCGATTTCAACGTCCGCAACTTCGAGTCGGTGGCGGCGCTGCGCGCCTTCGTCCAGCAGCGTCTGCCCACCTGACCAGTAGCCCTTCGTGCCGGCATCGCCGCGGCACCGGGAGAGACCGCGCATGTCCGCCATCAAATCCGATCATCGCGCGCTGACCATCGTCACTGCCGAAGTGCCGCGCGAGTGGACCGGTCCCTTGGTGGACTCGCTCGCGGCCCAGGAGGCCGCGGCATCTTCCTGGGAGGACTGCGAAGGCGGCCCCAGCCGCGTAACCCTGTTCGCCTCCGAGCCGGCCGATGCCGCGCCGCTCTCCGCGCTGCTGCGCCGGGTGGGCCTGGCCTTTGGCCTGGATTTGCGCCCCGAAACCCAGAACCTGCCTCCGCAGGACTGGGCCGAGAGCTGGAAGCAGTTTTTCCACGTCACCAGCATTTCGCCGCGCCTGGTCGTCCGCCCGCCCTGGGAGAAATATGAACCGCGGCATGACGAGCGTGTCGTCGTCATTGATCCCGGCATGAGTTTCGGCACGGGCAGGCACGCCACCACCCAGGCCTGCATGCAGATGCTCGACCTGCTGGCGGAAGGCGATCACGGCCACGGTGTGCTCGATCTCGGATGCGGTTCGGGCATACTGTCCATCGCCGCATGCAAACTGGGCTTCACGCCGGTGCGCGGCCTGGACAACGACCCAGATGCGGTGCGCCACGCCCGCGAGAATGCCCTGCGCAACGGCGTCACGGCGGAGTTCGAGATCGGCGACCTGGCCGCGCCACGGTGGCAGGCTGACATTGTCGTGGCCAACGTGCTGGCCCCGGTGCTTTGCGCGCATGCCCGACAGGTGGCCTTGGCCGTGCGGCCTTCCGCGCAACATGCGCTGATACTCTCCGGTATTCTTGACAGTCAGTACGCGGAGGTCACCGCGGCTTACGCCGCGCAGGGCTTCGAGGAATATCACAGCATCCTGATCGGCGAGTGGCGCAGCGGGTGCTTCCGGCGGATCACAGCCTGACCAGGTCCTCGTGACGCGGGTCGTCGTGCGGATTGACGTGTATCATGACGTCGCCGACGCTCGACTCCGCGTCGAAGATGCGGCGTTTCACCATGGTGATGAGTTCGTGCGACCGCTCGACCGTCATCTTCGGGTCCATCTCGACTTTCAGGTCCACGATGACGTACTGCCCCGAGCGCCGGCCGCGAATGTCGTGCACGTGTTCGATGCCCTCCACTTCCATGGCGATGGCGCTGATGGCGGCCAGCAGTTCGTCCGGCAGCGCGGCATCCATCAGTTCGTGCGAGGCCTGACGGAACGTCACCACGCCGACATGGGCGATCAGCAGCGCGGTCACGCCGGCGAAGATCGGATCGAACACCAGCCAACCGAGGGCCGCGACGCCGCAACCCGCCAGCGTGGCCACGGACGTGATCGCGTCCTTGCGATGGTCCTGCGCCAACGCGCGCAAGACCGGACTGCCAAGCTGCCTGGCTTTGCGGAAGGTCAGACGCGCCAGCCATTCCTTCGAGGCGATCGTCAGCGCCGCCGCCGCGACCGCCAGCACGTTAGGCCGCGCCACATGACCCTCGACAACGCTGGATGCGGCGGAGTAGAGAATCCACACGCCCGTCGCGATGATGACGCAACTGACGGTCAGCGCGGCGATGCTTTCGGCGCGTCCGTGTCCGTAGGGATGCCGCCGGTCGAAGGGATGCCTGCAGAAACGCAGCGTCGCCAGCGAGGCGGCGGAGATCGCCAGATCGCAGGCGCTCTCAATGCCGTCGGCGAAGACCGCCTCGGAATGTCCCCAACGGCCGGCGGCCAGCTTTAGCAGCATCAGTGCGCAGTTGGCCGCCAGCCCGATGCGCACCGCGCGTTCGGCCTGCACAAAGCGCGCTTCCCGGTTGTCGTTCTGTTCCATCAGTTTGACAGACTGTGTATCGGCGCGGGTATGTGACCGCCGCGCCTGGCAAACGCTTCGCCACCGCGCGCGCACGCCGGTGCGGTGACGGTGCCGGCCCCGAAGAGACCCCCGAAATCAACGCGCTCGCCCGCGACGGCGTCCGGCACCGGAATGACGCGCACCCCCGTGGTCTTGCGATTGGCCACGCCGATGGCGGCTTCGTCCATGATGATTCCGGTCAGAGTCTCGGCGCTGGTGTCGCCCGGCAGCAGGATCATGTCCAGCCCCACCGAACAGACCGCGGTCATGGCCTCCAACTTCTCGAGCGTGAGCGTCCCTTCG
>JAQULY010000404.1 GCA_028718445.1 Kiritimatiellia bacterium | reverse complement strand
GGCCGGCGTGACCCCCGACCACATGTTCCGTGTGTGGATGACCGCCTATTTGATGGGCTGCAACACTCTGCTGCACGAGGCCTCGCAGCTCTTCTTCTACACGCAGCCGGTGGACGGAAAGCGCTTCCTCTCCGACTATGGACATAAGGCTGCACAGTTCTACGCGATCACCCGCGGCGTACTGGAGGACAGGGGAGAGCCGCTAGCCCCGTTCGCGATCATGTTGGAGGAGGCCCACGGCTACCGGGGCGACCTGCGTCGGGTCATCGATTCGGACGGGCGTCTTTCCTGCACCGACGTTTCCCAGGATGAGAAAGCCAGCCGCCGCCTCCTCATCTGGAGCGGGGCGGTCGAAGCCACGGATGACGACTGGGGATTGCATCGACTGGTCGAGGCCATCTGGCCCGAGGCCGAAGGACAGTTCAGGAAGACCGCAGCGGCGTATTGGCGCGACGGGCGCATGAACTCGCCGGTTGCGGACGGCGAACTGCTCGCCGAGATGCGGGTGTCCGCGAGGGACCCCAGGGATTACAGCCGTTTCCTCGGAACCAACGGGTGGTCCGAGTGCTTCGACTTTGTCGCCGAGACGATTCCGGAGGAAGCGCTGGGGAAATACTACAAGACCATAATCCTGGCGGGTGGGACCCGGACGGTATCCGGGAACTGGTCGAAGCTCAAGGCGTTCATGCAGGGAGGAGGGCAGGTGGTGGCGTCGGTCGCGAATCTCGTTCCGGAGACCATGCGGGAAGTGGGCTTCGACGCCCAGGGGCAGGGCGTTCAGAGCTTCGCCGTCGGGCGCGGGTGCCTGCATGTTCTGCCCACTCCGCACGGCTTGCGGGCGGACGGCGCCGGGCTCTCCGACGAGTACCTAGCCCTGCTGCGCCGGCTGCACGATCAGCAGGTGGGTGTGTCCTACGACGGACCGCCTTGTCAGATGCTGGTCAACCAGCGGCGCAACGACACGCTGGTGACTCTGGTCAACCCGACGCAAACCGACTGGCACGGCACAATCAAGGTAGCGCGCTGCAACAAGGCGCCGATCGCCAAGTTGGTGGACGTCTTGAGCGGCGCAGAGTTCCCCGGGAAATTCGTGACCGTTGACAAGGAGTCCGTGGCACTGCGGCTCCGCGTCCCCGCCGGGGAAGTCGCCGTCATCGCCTTTGGGGACGGGAAGGCGAGGGCCGCTGACGGGCAAGATCCGAGCAACTCATCGCTTTCCGGGGCGTCTCAGACGGCCGGGAAGCTTGCGGAGGTCCTCAAGGCCGGTCCCAGTTGAGCGGAGTTCACTTCTGTAGAACGGTGCCAGATCAGCACAAAAAATGATAGCATGCTGATCCGTGCTCCGGTCCACTGCGATTCGAACAACGAACAAACAGGTTCGGGAGAGTTCACTGTGTTTGGTGCCGTTATGCTTCCGGATGGGACGGTATTCGAGACGTGGGAACGTCCGTTGTCGTTCTCCAAAACCTTCCATGTGGCCCGGGGCCATGCTCGGGCCGACGACGACAATCCCGGGACTGAAGATCGGCCCTGGGCGACGATCGGCCGCGCGGCCCAAGTCCTCCAGCCTGGTGAACGCGTGCTTGTGCATTCCGGTACGTACCGTGAATGGGTCAAGCCGGCGCAGGGAGGAACCGGCCCGGACGCGATGATTTCGTATCAGGCGGCGCCGGGCGAGGCCGTCATTCTCAAAGGTTCCGAGGAATGGACGCCGGCCTGGGAAAGGACCGAGTACTTCCGGCTCCCCGACGCGACCGCGGCCTGGCAGGCTCGGCTTGACCCCCGCCTGTTCGAGGGCGCGAATCCGTTCTGCCTGCAGAACTTCCCAGATCAGGGGCATCCGGACTGGAAGTCGTTTCCTTCCTTCGAACTGCGGCGAGGTCAGCTTTTCGCGGATGGCGTGCCGCTGGTGCAGGTGAAGGACTACGAACGCCTGGCGGACGGCCCGGGGCGGTTCTGGGTCGAGGACAACGGCATGACCGTGCACGTCCGCCCGCCGCGTGACGCGGACCCCGGCACGTTCGCATGGGAAATCACCGCCCGCGAGCAGGTCTTCGCCCCCCTGAAACGCTACTTGAACTACATCCATGTCCGCGGGTTCAAGATGTTCCATTCGGCCAATGGCGTGCCGATTCCGCCGCCGCAGCGAGGATTGCTCAGCGCGACGGCCGGGCACCACTGGATCGTCGAGGACTGCGAGATCGGCCACGCCAACACGCTCGGGATGGACGTGGGTGGCCAGTGGTGGAGTTACGGCAAAGGGGAGATGCAGGGCTTCCACATCATCCGGCGGAACTACATCCACCACTGCGGCGTGTCGGCCATTTCCGGGTGGCACAACATGGCCAATGAGCGAATGCTGGTGGAAGACAACCTGGTGACCGATTGCTGCTGGATGCCGATCACACATCATTTTGAGTCGGCCGGCATCAAAATCCACCGCACGGAGCATTCGGTGATCAGGCGGAACGTGATCCTGCGCACGGCGAATTGCGCGTCGTTGTGGCTGGACGGGGAGATCCTGAACACCCGGATCACCCAGAACCTGTTCGCGGAGGCGGCCGATCCGGTGTTTGGACACGTCTTCCTGGAAATCAACCAGGGGCCCAACCTGGTGGACAACAACATCATGCTCAACAGCGGCGGCCACGGGTTCTACGAACACGACGCGGAACGGGTCGTGCTGCTGCAGAACCTGATCGCCAACGGCTATGGGTCGGCCGTGCACATGCGCTACGGCGACCCCAGGCGGGTCAACCCCCCGTTCGAGAACGAGCACCAGGTCTTCGCCAACATCATCACCGGCTTCCCGCGATACATCCATTTCCCGAACCGCACCTGCCGCGCGGATCTGAACTTGTATGGCGAGCGGCCCGACGCGTTCCGCCAGGCGTTCATGGACAACGCCTCCCACGGCCAGGAAGGAACTCTCATGAACCTGGAGGAATGGCGGAAGACCGGCCGCGACGGACGCTCCGCCACAACGGCGCTGGATGTGAGCTTTGACGCCGCCGACCTGACGCTGCGGCTGCGCGCGCCGTGGCTGAAGGCCCTACCTGCGGTTGAGCGCCTGCCGGGACTCCTACCCAAGGTGGCGCCGGCTGACAAATTGCTGGCCGTCGATTACCTGGGCCAACCGCGCCCGGAACGCTCCATCCAGGTAGGCCCGCTGCTGAATCCACCTCTCGACGGAACGCCCATTTGCATTGACCCCCGAAGACTCTGTTCCTGAACGCTTGTTCAAGCTTGGGGGTTGCTGCTTATGGACTATCGTCCGAACCCAAAGGAACTCTTGCTCTGGATACCTGGAGGCATAACCCCGGTCCCAGAGGCGTGTCGTTCGGGCTATGACATCGAATCCGCCGCGACTGCGTCCGCCGGATGATTTTTCGCCATGGCAACGACTAAGGCGGCTATCCGCCGGATCAACCGCCAGATGTCGACCAGGAATCCTTGAGCGTGACGGTGCGGTTGAAGACCGGCGCGCCGGGACGCGAGTGGCGCGTGTCGGCGCAGAAGTAGCCGAGACGCTCGAACTGCACGCCTTCGCCGGGCAGCGTTTCCAGCAGCGCCGGCTCCACCCAGGCGGTGACAGTGCGCAGCGATGCGGGGTTCAGGAAGTCGGTGAAGGCGCGGGTGTCGTCCGCCTCGGGGTCGGGCACCGTGAAGAGACGGTCATAGAGCCGCGTCTCGGCCGGCTGGGCATGGCGCGCGGAGACCCAGTGCAGCGTGCCCTTGACCTTGCGTCCGTCGGGCGCCGTGCCGCCGCGCGAGGCCGGATCGTAGTTGCCGTGCACCGCCACCACGCGGCCCGTCGCGTCTTTCTCGACGCGCGTGCAGGTGAAGAGGCAGGCATAGCGCAACCGCACCTCCTGGCCCGGCGCCATGCGGAAGAACTTCTTCTGGGGCATCTCCATGAAATCCTCCCGCTCGATCCACAACTCGCGGCTGAAGGGCACGCGGCGCGTGCCGGCGACGGAATCCTCGGGATTGTTGACGGCCTCGAAGTGTTCTTCGCCGTCCTCAGGATAGTTGTCAATCACGACCCTGAGCGGATCGAGCACGGCCATGCGGCGCGGCGCGGTACGGTTCAGCTGCTCGCGCACGCAGGCCTCGAGCAGCGCCAGTTCGGTCGCGCTCTTGAACTTGGAGACACCGATGCGGTCGCAGAAGTCGCGGATGGCCGCCGGCGGATAGCCGCGGCGGCGCAGGCCGGAGAGGGTAGGCAGGCGCGGATCGTCCCAGCCCTCCACGCGCTGCTCCTGCACGAGCTGGAGCAGCTTGCGTTTGCTCATGATCGTGTAGTCCAGCGCCAGCCGCGCGAACTCGCGCTGCTGCGGACGGATCGTGTGTCCGTCGCGCACCGTCAGCAAGCCCATCTCGTCCATGCGGTCCACGACCCAGTCGTAGAGCGGCCGGTGCACCTCGAACTCCAGCGTGCAGAGCGAATGCGTGATGCCCTCGAGCACGTCCTCGATCGGGTGGGCGAAATCGTAGGTGGGATAGACCTGCCAGTCATCGCCGCGGCGGTAGTGCGGCTGGCGCATGATGCGGTAGATGACGGGGTCGCGGAAGTGGATGTTGGGCGAGGCCATGTCTATGCGCGCGCGCAGGCAGCGGCTGCCCTCAGGGAACTCGCCCGCCCGCATACGCGCGAAGAGATCGAGGCTTTCGGCAGCCGGCCGCGCGCGATAGGGGCTCTCCCTGCCGGGCACGGTGGGCACGCCGCGGTAGCTCTTCCACTCCTCCTGCGACAGCTCGCAGACATAGGCGAAGTTGCGCTTGATCAGCTCTTCCGCCACGGCGTACATGCGCTCGAAATAGTCCGCGGCGTAATAGAAATGCTCGCCCCAATCGAATCCCAGCCAGCGCACGTCCCGCTTGATGGCCTCCACGTATTCCTCCGATTCCTTGGAGGGATTGGTGTCGTCCATGCGCAGATGGCAACGCCCGCCAAACTCGCGCGCCATGCCGAAGTCAATGCAGATAGCCTTGGCGTGGCCGATGTGCAGGTAGCCGTTGGGCTCGGGCGGAAAGCGCGTCACCACCTGGCCGCCGTTGCGTCCGGCGGCGACATCGTCGGCGATGAACTGACGCACGAAATGGCGACTGGTATCGGCGCCGCCGTTCGCGGGCGCGGGCGCTGGCTTGGGTTCGCTCATAGTGGCGGCTCAGCGGTCGAACTGCGCGTCGAACGCGATTGCGCTGGGCGCGAAATCAAGCCGCCGCACGAAGGCGCAAGATTCGCGCGCGCCGTGACACCGGTCCATGCGCGAGTCTTCCCATTCCACCGACAACGGTCCGGTGTAGTGGATATCGTTGAGGGCGACGATAATCTCCTCGAAGTTGATGTCGCCATGACCGGGCGAGCGGAAGTCCCAGTAACGGCGTGGGTCGGCGAACTCGGTATGGCCGCCGAAGACGCCCACCGTGCCGTCGCCATGGCCCCACCAGGCGTCTTTCACGTGCATGTGGAAGACGCGGTCGGGGAAGGAGCGCAGGAACTTGACGTAGTCCACG
>JAQULY010000403.1 GCA_028718445.1 Kiritimatiellia bacterium | reverse complement strand
CCTCTTGCTAAGTTCTATCGCCATGAATAGCCTACTCACTTGCTGGGGCATGATGCTTCCTTTCTTTGCTTACGCAATTACGATAGAAGGCCTATCCTTCTACTGTAATTAGTCTAGTGGTTGCTCATGCACCAGCATAGTATCTCCAATCGTAAAATCCGTCGTTGAAGTGATGGCTGGTTGGGAAAATGGCCGGCCGCATGCGGTTGCCTTCCCACAACTTGGGCATCATCCGCTGTTCCATGCTCAAGTTCCATTGCTCCCCGATCCAAGTGAAATCCTTGTTTTTGCCCCACCCCTCGGCCGGTTCCGGCAGGGGCGGCAAACCATCGGGATATTCATATAGTTCCAGCCGTGCCACCGCGCCTTCCGTGATCGCCATGTCCATATAGGGATATCGCGCACCCCTTTGCTTCCCGTCGGTAAGCATCATGGCATCCAAATCGCCATTCGGCCAAACCGGAATGAACAACGGACTGAACGCTCCCGCTTCCGGCGCCAGACCGGCCCACAGAGAATTGGCGTTATACTGTCCGGAAACCTGATCGTAAACCTGAACGGGAACGGAACGCGGGACATCGTTGGGAATCCACGCCACCACCAGATGCTGCCGGCCCGGATGCTTGACGCGCAAGGTGAAGGCGAACCAATTCAGCGTCGTGAATGTCTTCGTCCCCTTTTCGCCTTCCCGAGCGACTCGCCAGACACCGTTGGTTTGCAGATAGGAAACCCATTTCAAGGCGTTCGTGCCAGTGACGCGGTACTTTCCTCCCGGCCCTTCCATCACGGCGCTGGTTCCGTTGTCGCGAAATTCATGCAGAGGATCGTTTGTGTTCGTGCAGTCCACCGTGTCCACGAGAACAGGCTGAGCTTGGGCCTGTCCGCGCTCTCTCGGCAGCGGCAAAGGCGTCGGATCGACCACCACGAATTCCCACGGCCCGTCCACCCGATTGCCGCCGTCATCCGTCACCGTGTATTCGAAGGCGCCCTCTTGGTCACAGGAATAGGCGACATCCGCGACGGCGCGCTCGTCCATCGCTCGCATCGCGACCTCGTGACGCCACACGACCGCGCCGTCACCGCGCTGGCGGCGCACATGGACCCAATAGTGCGCCACGTCTTCTGCCGCCCGTTCGAATCGCAGTACGAGCGGTTCCCCCTTCCGAAACACCAGATCCTCGCGATCCTTGGGGGTGATGGTCAGTCGATCCGCCGGACTGTCGGGACCCAACAACGCCAGTCGGGGAACATGTCGGGCAAGAACAGCGCCCGTCTCGTCGTTCCATGGCCATGGGTCGGCGTGCGCGTACACGATGAATTCATGCGTCCCTCTGGTCAGGTACCGTACGAATCGATATTCGCCGAAAGCGCCGCGCCGCTGATCGGCTGGATCCTGAAGGATGCGACCCGGTCGATAATACACCTGCAGGCCATCCAGCCAGACTTGGTAGCCACGGCCCCCGATCATGCCCGAGACGTACTCGTAGAAGCCGGCCTTCGGCACATTCACCGTGAAAACGCGCCGGTTGTGCAACGGCCTCTTCGACCCGACGAGGGGAATCCATGCCTCGTAAACCGCTTGGCGGGTCTTGTCATTCCGCTCATGACGGATACGTTCCTCCGGAATGGGCTGGAACGCGGAAGAACCCGGCTCCCGCCATCCCACCTTTACCGATGGATGGGCCAGGGGATTGTTCTCGGGGCTCCGAGCGTACAGCCGCAACGGCACCCAGCCCTCTGCCACTTTAAGAGGCGCCCCGCTGACTAGATCCACACGCCGATCCCCCAACCAGAATTCGGTGGGGGATCCACCATCCGTCTTGAAACTATATGCTCCCGGCTTGTCGATCCGAAGTTGCCCGAACAAGGCAAGCGACCATCCTTGATTGGTGGGATGGTT
Organism: Kiritimatiellia bacterium; assembly: GCA_028718445.1. Lineage (GTDB taxonomy): Bacteria > Verrucomicrobiota > Kiritimatiellia > RFP12 > JAAYLN01 > JAQULY01. The sequence goes on along the minus strand of JAQULY010000403.1, from coordinate 3,626 downwards.
TTCTCTGAACGCGGTCACATCCATGGTGAACGCCATTGACGCCATCTGCGTCGGCATGGCGCAGCTCATCAAGGCTGCATCGCTGTAAACTGAACCGGCCAGTCCGGGGAAAGCTTCCGCCCAGGCCCTATCCGGAGCCCAAGCGACCGCGATCAACAGCCCGATCCCGACCGATCCCATTGTCCACTGCAATTTCATAAGGCCATTCTCCTGTTCCGCGTGGAAGACAATCATAGGCGACGGAGGAGTGTTTTGTACATGGACTAATCACCTGAATGATTTGCACTGACGTGCTCGCCAGGTGCCTTGCGGGGACGCCGCCGCTGTGTGCGCACCCAGCGCTACACGAAGAAAATGGCGGGTGCGATGCGGTGGACGCCCGGCAGAATCGGTCGCAAGGATGTGGCGCATAATTGCGAACCCCGGCGCGCGCGAAGGGCTTGGAAGTCGCCTTGCCGGTGCCCGACACGGATCGCGACAGTCCAACGCGTCTTTCCGGTGGCGTCACTTGAATTCATCTGCTATCATGCACCCCGCAATGAAGGTGGATTGGTCGAACTATCGGACGCGCATCGGTTCTCTGGGACGAAAGCGCGGCTTGCCTACAAAGGAGCTCGGTCCCATCTGGGTTAAGCCCGGGCGCGAAGTGTCCGATTACGATTTGCTGTTCATTCAGCGCGGCAAAGGACGCATGCGGTTGCGGCATGGCTGGGCAGCCCTACGTCCCGGAGTCTGTCTCTGGCTTCGTCCCGGCTGGCCATATTGGGGCGAACAGGATCGCGACAATCCCGTCTGCCACAGCTTCATCCACTTTACCCTTGTGGACGCGCAGGGGCACTCGTGTCCGCCCCTCGCGCCTCTGCCTCCGGAACACATCGAACCGCCGGATATTGAGCTGGTGGAGGCGATGGTGCGGCGCATCATCGACCTCTGCCACGGATTTGCCATGGACACCTGCCTTCACGCGCCGCCTTACGATGCGGAAGCAAACGGGATGTCGGAGGTACTCTTGAAGGCGGTGTTGATGGAACTGGACCTGGTGACCGATCGGTCTCGACGCGAGGAAAGCGGTAGGCTTGCCCCTCATCACACCCCGTTTATTCGTCGGGTTGCCCTGCAGATCGCGGATAATCCGGGCGCGATTCCGTCGGTGAACGTGTTGGCCCGGCAGTTCGGTTGCAGCGTCAGCCACTTCTCGCGGACATTCAAGCGGGTGACCGGGCGTTCTCCGGAAACCTTTATCGTCCAGAGCCGCCAGGCTCGGGCAGAGCGCCTGCTCCGGGAAACCGCCCTTCCCGTGGGGGAAATAGCGGAAGCCATCGGCTACCGCGATGTTTGCTTCTTTTCGCGCCAGTTCAGACAATTCCACGGACTGAGCCCGCTACAGTACCGACGCGCGCCCAGTGCAGACGGAACCCAGGCGCCTCGCAAACGAAAGTGATGGAACATGCGCCACGGAGAGCCGCGAAACGACCGATTCGCCCAGATTGCCGCCGAGCAGCGGAAACAACGCCAGCGTGGATTGACTACGCCGGCGCCCTTGCCGGTTCCCGCACGGCGCCTGCCGTTATCGCGTACGCCGCCTGCGTTCACGCCTGTCCCGCGCCTGCGGGACGCGGCTGACCTGCGGCGCGAACTGGCGCGCATGCGCCGGCGCTTCCAGCCGTTCCTGCGCGATCTGGCGCCGGCGCTGCCCAGCCGCCGCCTTCGGGTTAACCTGCGCGAATTCGACTGGCGTCTGGAGACCGCGGCGGACCGGCGGAGGCCCTCGTTCCTCTTCGACGGCGGTGGGCGTTGGGAACGCGTCGCTCTCCCGCATTACGGCGGCCCGCTGGGGCGCGCCACGGCCTGGTACCGCACGCCATTCAACGTCACGGAAGCCATGTTCAGACGCGGCGCCTTGTTCGTGCGCTTCCGAGGGGTGGACTACAAGGCGCACGTGTTCGTCAACGGCGCCTATCTCGGTTCGCACGAGGGCTTCTGCGCGCCGTTCGAGTTCGATTTCACGGCGCACGCGCGGTGCGGACGCAACGTGCTGCTGGTGAAGGTCGAGAACGACGCCATCTGCATGGGCAACGACTCGTGGGGCGCCGACGGGGCGGAGTTCGAAGGCGACAAGCTCTACGCCGCCACTGGGCCGGGGTTTGACGAACCCGAGATCGGCTGGCACCACTGCCCGCCCGGCATGGGCATCTACCAGGACGTCGCCATCGAGGCGCGTGCCCCGCTGTTCATTCACGACCTCTTCGTGCGGCCGCTTCCGGAAGAGGGTGACGCCGAGGCCTGGATCGAGGTCTGGAACAGCGACCGCCGCCGCCGGCCCGCGCAGGTGCAGCTCTCGCTGTTCGGGCAGAACTTCCGTGCGACGGTCTTCCGCGATCGCGACATGGAGGCGCCCCCGCCTCTGGGGCCAGGCGTCAACTTCCTGCGCTTTCCGCTCACGCTGAAACGCTTCCGCTGGTGGGCGCCCGATCAACCGTGGCTCTACCAACTGCAGGTCCGTCTCCTGGACGGTGACCAACGCGAGGTGGACACCGCTAGCCGCCAGTTTGGCATGCGCTCGTTCCGCATTGAAGAGCAGAGCCAGCCTAAGGGCAAGCTATACCTGAACAGCTGCGAAATCCGCCTGCGCGGCGCCAACACCATGGGCTTCGAACAGCGTGACGTTATACGCCGCGACTGGGAGCAACTACGCGACGACATCCTGCTGGCCAAGATCGCCAACATGAACTTCCTGCGCCTGACCCAGCGGCCGGTGCAGGATGAAGTCTACGATTACTGCGATCGGCTCGGGCTGATGACGCAGACCGATCTGCCCCTGTTCGGCGTGCTGCGCCGCAACCAGTTCGCCGAGGCTGTGCGCCAGGCCGGAGAGATGGAACGCCTGATCCGCGCCCATCCGTGCAACGTGATGGTGAGCTACATCAACGAACCCTTCCCGGCCGCCGCGAACAAGCCTCACCGGCACTTGCTTCGCGCCGAACTGGAGTCCTTCTTCCGCGCCGCGGATGAGGCCGTCCGGCTGGCCAACCCGGATCGGGCGATCAAGGCCGTGGATGGCGACTACGATCCGCCGGGACCGGGCTTGTCGGACAATCACTGTTATTGCGGCTGGTACAACGGACACGGCGTGGAACTCGGCAAACTCCACAAGGGCTACTGGCAGCCGGTCAGGCCGTGCTGGCATTACGCCTGCGGCGAATTTGGCGCGGAAGGGCTCGACCCCGTGCTCCTCATGCGCCGCCGCTATCCCGCGAGCTGGTTGCCGCACACGCCGGAAGAGGAACGGGATTGGACACCGAGCCGAATCCCCAAGGCACAAACCGGTCGCTTTCACACCATGTGGTTCGATACGCCTCACAGCCTGCCGGAATGGTCGCGCGCCAGCCAGGCCCACCAGGCCTGGGCTACGCGCCTGATGACCGAGGCCTTCCGGCGCGACACCCGAATGAACTCCTGCGCCATCCACTTATTCATCGACGCCTTCCCCTCCGGCTGGATGAAGTCCATCATGGACGTGGAGCGTCAGCCGAAACCGGCCTACTTCGCCTATCGCGAGGCCCTGACGCCGCTGCTCGTCAGCATGCGCACGGATCGCTTAGCATATTTCGGTGGCGAAGCCGTGG